>PGXU01000075.1 GCA_002839335.1 Spirochaetae bacterium HGW-Spirochaetae-4 | reverse complement strand
TGTCAACGTTCAGTGAAAACAATACCATAGGAAGAGCGTAACTGTTCAGTGAAAACAATACCATGCCGATACCCCCTACTGCACCGGGCGAGGCCCATGGAAAGCGCTCCAGGGTGAATTCGCCGCACCGATGCGCGCATTGGCCGAGCGTTGTTCGGCCGAGTACGGGGGCTTCGTCTGGGGGGCCTCCTGCCTGGGCTGTCTTGTTATCTCTCTGGGCGTCACCACCACCGCAACGCCACCGATGGTCAGTTTCGCCCTGATGCCGAACCGGGGGCTGTCGAGCACGGTCACCGTCTGGGATGCGCGCGCGACGAGGGACCTTCCCCGACACAGCTCGGGAAGGACGAACGCCCTGCCGTCATAGCTGAAGGACAGGCCGTGGTCGAGCCTCCGCTCGGTGTGCATGCACAGTATCTCCGCCAGCTCCTGTTGGGGAACCTTCGAGCGATACGCCTCCTGGGCATCCGCGGCCTTGCGTGCGAACCGCCGGTTGTGGTCGGCGATGTAGGAGGGAAGCCATGTGTTTGCCTCGTCCATGTTGCGGATGTCCGCGATGCGCAGCTCCTTCACCAAGCGGTCCTGCAAGGTCCCCCACAGGCGCTCCACCCGTCCCTTCGCCTCTGCGGAACCGGCGAGGATGATGTGGATGCCGAGCTCTCCCATGGCGCGGCTGAACTGGGTCTCCGAGGGATCCACCCCCGCGAGCTGCTCGGGGATGCTCAACTGCTGCGCCGGGCGGTTGTTGGTGAAGACGCCGCGCTTGTCGGTGTAGAAGGCGATCGGAAGCCTCCCGCCGGCATTCATCTGCCGCACCAGCTCGTAGTAGGATTCGGTGACCTCCTCCCGGGAGAACCACAGGGCGAGCAACGCACCCTGCGCATCATCGACGGCCGCGTGCAAATGGCAATACCCTCCGGTCTCGAACCAGTCGTGCCGGCTGGCGTCCAGTTGCACCAGCTCCCCGGCCCGGCTGCGCGGTTGCCTGCGGTGGTGGCGTTTCGCCTTCCGTTTCTTGCGGCTGCTGGAGAGCCCCGCCTCCCTGAGGATCCGGTGCACCGTAGGGCGCGAGAGGATCAGGCCATGCTCCTGCATGAGCTTCTCGGTGAAATGGCTGAAGTTGAAGTCCATGTACCGCTGGCGATACAAGGCCACCACCTGGACGCGCACTTGGGGGGACACCGCATGTGCCGGAGTCCTGCCCACATTGCCATGGACGACCGCTTGCGCCCCCTGGTCCCGAACGGTTCGGCACAGCACCTTGATCCTGGGCACGCTCAAGCCCAACAGTTCCGCTGCCCGCTTTTGGGTGACCTGCTTCTCCAGCACTTGTTCAATGACCGTCAACCGCTTTGCCTCTCTCTTGCTCATCGCTATCCTTTTCATCCTCCAAGCCTAACGCTCTCTCGTTTGAAAAGGTATTGCTTTCACTGAACAGTTACAGGGTATTGTAATCACTGAACAACCACAATCCAACATGTAATGTTCTTTGAAAAAACACAATTTTGTCCTATACTGTTTGATACATGAGGAGTCCCTGAATGGAAAAGAAGAAGTCGTTGATCGTCCCTGTCCGCGATCAGATATTCAACAAGATACGCAACGCGGTGCTGAGCAACGACTACCAGCCGGGAGAAATCATACCTATCGATAGGATCGCCCGCGAGTACGGTGTCAGTTCGACGCCGATACGCGAGGCCTTCATCCGCTTGGAAAGCGCCGGACTGCTCACATTGATTCCCAACCGGGGAGCGATGGTGGTCGAGGTCACCCAGAAGGATATTCTCAATATCTGGGAGATGCGCAAGCTTATCGAGCCCTACGCCGCCAAGACGACGGCACAGTATGATATCGAAGAGGATATCTGCAAGTTGGAGAAGGATGTCCGCACGCTCCTTGAGAACAATTTCGAGCGGGACCTCTACATTGCGACCGACGAGAATGTCCACATGCTGTTCTTCAAGCATGTCGACAACGATTTCATGCTGGAGACGATCGAGAAGATCAACAATATCTCCCTACGCATGCGCTACCAGGCGGAGAACTTCTCCAAGCGGAACGAGGCGATCATGCGCGAGGTGTGCACCGAACACCTGCAGATCCTCGAATGCCTCAGGAGCAAGGATGTCCAGTGCATCGAGAAGGCCATCTACACCCACCTCGAGAACGGCGAGTTGCGCACACTGCGCTCGCGTGCTGCGGACCGGCCGATACAGTAGCGGATACCCGGTACGAAAAATTATTGACAACTGGAGCGGCAGGGCGTAAAATACTCCTAGGTTGGTACAAAAACATACCAACTTAAGGAGGCCCCGTTGCCGATTCCCCGGAGAACACGGATAATCAATTCTTCCCGCGTAATACGGGAATTGTGGGTAAACGGTCCCATGAGCCGTGCTGCAATAGCCAAATCCTTGGACATGAACAAATCATCCATGACACAGATTGTCGAGGAACTCATTCGATACCACGTGCTGAAAGAAGGTTCCATCATCGAGGCTGGGCCGAAAGGTGGAAGAAAAGCCACCGAACTCAGATTGAACAAAGACTGGTTCTATATCATGGGAATCGAGTTGCGTTCCGATTCCTATACAGCCCTGGCAATCGATATAGAGGGCAACATACTCTATTCCGATACCGTACCCCAAGGGTTCAGTTCGGAAAACTTTATACAAGACTTCGACAAGCTGGTGAGCCATCTCGTTGCTGAAACGACCTTCCTCGATAGGCCGTTATTGGGAATCGGTATCGGATTCTCGGGAATCGTGGACACAGAAAAACAAATCATCATCAAATCCATTTCCCTGGAATTCGACAAACCGTTCGATTTTGGAAAAAGCATTCAAGGCAAGTATGATTTTCCGATACTTCTGGAAAATGATGCCAATTGCGGAGCTTGGGGTGAAGTGGTTCAGCATAGACGGAAACAATTGAAGAATTTCCTCTTTATCCTGATCGAATTCTGGAAACACCACCATGATGAGATAGGACGGCCCCGCCCGACAATCGGCTTGGGAATGGCATTCAATGGAAAAATCTACCATGGATCCCAGTGGTCCTCAGGCGAATTCCGCAGCATGCTCAATACCGATCCCTCGAGTTGCGAACAGATTGCCCTCCCCTCACCCGATTCGACTTGGGATATCACCGGAGACCCCGCCGCGTTACGGGCATACATCAAGGAATTGTGCTCCCATGTCGCGTTCCTTACCAACGTGTTGGATATCAGCACCATCTTCATCGGGGGAGACACAGAGCAGTTCGCATCATTCATCATTGATCTGCTGCATCAGGAAATTGACTTGAATTCGCTGAAGGGAAGAGAACTGCACCACTCAATCAAATTATCGACACTTGGGTACCATGCGGTATCGTTCGGTGCTGCCGCACTGGTTCTGGATACAGTCTTCATGAACCTGGAACCACTGGACCACTTTGAGAAAAGTCGGTTGAAACCACTATTTTTCATGAATGAAACATAGTCCTCCGTATGGAGGAAGTAGCACGAAAGGAGGAAGAAAGCAATGAGAACCACACGCTATGGGTTGCTCATCGGCATGTTGCTGTTGCTGGTACCAGCGGTGATGTTTGCCGGAGCGCAAAGGGAGGAGGCCGCCGGGCAATCTGGCCCAGAAAAGATTTCCCTATCGGTCTATCATTATTTGGACCAGACAGATAAGACTACCGCACCAAATTTCCAGGAGCTGGTGGATGCCTTTTCCAAGCAGTATCCGGAAATTGAGTTGACATTCGAATTCGGTTATGGCGAATCGTTCCACAACAAGCTCCAAACCTTGGCGATGTCGGGACAACTCCCCGATATCATCCTGCTGTATCCCGGTAAACGAACAGCCCAAGTGACATCGGCGGGGTTGGTGAAGGACCTCAGGCCATGGTTGCAGGGACACGAAGACGAATTCGCTTCGATGGCGATGCAACCACAAGGAAAGAATGGAGAAATCTGGGAACTGCCGGAGGATATCAGCATCACATCGATCATGTACACAAACAACAAGCTGCTGGAACAATTGGGCCTTACCCTCCCGAAGACGATGGATGAATTGCTGGTACAGGGAGAGACCATCCGCAAGGCAGGCCTCATTCCCCTGGCGATGGCCAACAAGGACGACTGGGCGATGCAGTCTTGTTTCGCCGGCATGATTGCGGAAAGGACGTGTGGGTTACAGTGGTTTGATGCGGCCTTGGCAGGAGAAGCCTCCTTCAGCGAACCACGTTTCGTAAGATCCTTGGAAATCATCAAGCAATTGCATGATGAGAATATGTTTTCACCAGGTGTGAACCAGCTCGCCTATGGACAGGGTCTGGACGATTTTGTCAACGAACGCGCAGTGTACCTGATCGATGGCGGATGGACTGTGAACCAATTGGTCGGTGAATTGACCGATAGCCAGAAGGCCTACGTGACACTCGAATCCTTTCCCGACATAACGAACCAGGCGGGCGAGAGCGGGTCGACCTCGGCAACTGCCGGGCAAGGTTTCGGCATGAACGCGAAACTGGATGAAAAACAAGCCGAAGCCGCATGGAAATGGATATGGTTCTACTCGGGGCCTGAAGGTTCGGCCATCAGGCAAAGGCACGGACGCCTTCCCGCCTATAATCTGGATACCCCGAAGGAAGCCGACCCCATGATCCAGAAGCTGATCCGATACGCAGCGAAAGCTCCCATGGGGTATGTGCTCGATGCCGTTATCGGAGCAGAACCTATCGGTGTGTTCAACAACAACCTGCAGCAGATGATGTTTGGAAACAAGACCCCGCAGCAAGTGGCGGACGAGCTTGAGACGATGGTCGACGAGATCGATCGCGGAAATTAGATATTCCATCCTACCATGCCGATGCAATGTGCAATCGGCATGGTTTGCCCTTTTGGAGAGCCTCATGCGAAGGGAGAACAATGCATAACAGATTCCGAAAACGATACAGCTATTGGCTATTGACCGCACCAGGTCTCGTAGTATTCCTACTGGTGATCATGTTCCCGGTCATCTACAGCGTTTCTTTGAGTTTTACCGAATGGTCGGGATACGGGACACCGAAATTCGTTGGAATGAAAAATTATATCGATATCCTTTCCGATTCCATCTTTCTCCACGGCTTGCGCAACAATCTCCTGATCGTGTTCATTTCCGTCTTCGGACAAATTCCCCTGGGGTTCATATTTGCCTACATATTGCATCGTAGGATGGTCGGCGGCGGAAGATTCTTCCAAACCATGATTTTTCTCCCGATCACCATCTCGTCGGTCGTCGTAGCCCTCCTGTGGAACCAGATTTTCTCCGCCTCAGGCTTGTTCACAGCCTTCATGAGAATAATCACCGAGGATCCCCGGTATGTCATCGGTATGTTCGAACAAAAGAACCTGGCTATCGTTCCGATCCTGTTTGTCCTATTGTGGATGCATACCGGAACCTATATGGTCATCTATCTGGCAAATCTACAAAAAATTTCCCCATCGATAATTGAAGCGGCTCAGATAGATGGTGCTTCGGAGGGACAGACACTGCGTAGAATCATTCTTCCCAGCATGTTCCCGGTCATAGCCACGACTGCCATTTTCGCCATATCGGGCAGCTTGAAGGCTTTCGACCTCATCTATGCAATGACCGGCGGAGGTCCAGCCCATTTTTCCGAAGTCATAGCGATCTACATGTATGTGAATACATTCAAATATTACAAATACGGATTCGGTAGTGCCGCTTCGATAATCATCATCCTATTGAGTGTAGGTCTCATACTCATATTGCAATTCTTCACAAGACGCATCGAACGTCGGAACGGGTAGAGGAGATACCGCACATGCCTGTAAGAAAATCGTTGTTACCTTGGAAGATTTTTGCATACTCCATCATGGTACTCTTCACCATATTGGCTATCACTCCACTTTTGTGGCTGTTGACCAGCTCATTCAAACCACATGCCGAAATCGTCAGAAATCCGTTGGGACTACCTCGGACCTGGTATATGGAGAACTTCCGCAGAGCTTGGACACAGGGAAGTCTCGGGGTTTATTTCATGAACAGCGTCTTCTATTCCATCATAGCAACTTCGATAACGACCCTATTCGCTCTCGGTTCCGGCTACACGTTTGCCAAATTCAATTACAGGATTTCCAAATTCTTCTTCGCATTGTATACGTTGGGGCTACTCATCACCGTCCATTCGGTAATCGTACCCCTGTTCGTGCTGGAAACGTATACAGGGATCGGCAATACCCGTCTTGGTGTGATCATCCCCTATATTGCATTCGGTCTTCCATTCGCCGTGTACTTGGCGACGGGGTATTTGAAAGGTATCCCGGATTCCCTGGAGGAGGCCGCCCTTATCGATGGTGCGACATACATGCAGATATTCCGGTATATTATTGTACCGGTAGCCACTCCTATAATCGCGACTATGTTCATCTACACTTTCCTGAGCAATTGGAATGAATTTGTTCTAGTCCTGACACTCACCAGCAAGACAGCGATAAGGTCCCTACCCGTCGGCATCAACTCGTTCGCAGGAGGGATGTCCCGCGATTACGGGCTACAATTTTCCGCATTGGTCATTGGAACCATCCCGATGATCCTCTTCTATCTCATATTCCATGAATATCTCGAACGAGGATTCGCCGCCGGCATATCAAAAGAATAATACATTGCATGAAAAGGAGACACTATGCCCAACTGTATGATCATACCTACCTATTGGTCCACACCCGACATCAATTCATGGAAAATCTTCGATCATCCCACTCCCATCCAGGAAGAGGGAACCTTGCGTCGAACGCTCCAAAACTTGCAGGAGGTGTCGTATCCCGACCCGATCATTTTGTTTCCCGCCCCGGTGGCACCACAAATCGAATGTCGAGTTGCTCAAGTTGCCAAGGAATTTTCTCTTGATATACGCATTTGCACTGCGAAGGATATTGATCATATCAGGACTTGTCTTGAAAAAGTCGGGTTCCCAAAAGCGTATATGCATACGATTTCGATGCACAGCTATGGGGCAATACGCAACATGGGCCTATTGTACGCATTGGTCCATGGATTCGATACCGTGGTCATGATCGATGACGACGAGTGTATCGATCTCCAATATCATCACCAAGCGTTGCTCCACATGGATGAAGTATTCGGAGATTTCACCATCTTGGGGAAAACCGGCGCTGTTATGGATGAATCGGGCAAAAAATACTATGACGGACAATCGACCTTCACACTTCAGGATTGGCCAAAGGATCAGTTGTTCAACGAAAATGTGCTTCTGGAAATCGAAGCACCCGGTGAATTGACTCCGTGTACGGTAGCATTCGGTGGCAATATGGTCCTTTCCAGGAAACTATTCCGAACGGTGCCCTTCGATCCGTTCGGCACCCGAGGAGAGGATGATGATTACGTAATCAATGCCCGATACGTCGGCTTCCCCTTCTTCTTCGACAAGAATCTCACATTGTTGCATCTACCACCAAAACGGAACACGGGATTCTGGACAAGGCACCGCCAGGATATCATACGCTTCAAGTATGCACGGGCCAAATTCAAGATCCTCAATATCGACCCGAATTCTGCCGGAAGTTTTCTCGCCTATTTCACCCGGGATGATCTCGATTTCAAGATCATCTCATCCAGTATAGCTGGAGCAAAATATTTTGTGGACCACCATGATAGGCGGGAGTTCGAGGAATTCCTCAACAACGCGTTGTTGGCAGCCACATGTACCGATAGCGACTGTGAGCGGTCTGCAGGGGATTTTCTCCGATTTCTCGACGCATGGACCACCTATGCGCCGAGACTATGAAGGTCAGCCAAAGTTCGGCGAATATTGCGATCGGAAGCACACGCCTGGCCCACGGAGTATCAGTTACCCGTTCGCCCGGCACCCGGAACCTGGCACCATGTTCTTGTTTATCCTTTCAATTGTTCCAATGTGATCGCACTGACAAGGTACCTGGTACGAAAGTTTGTTTTTGTATACAAATCCATGAGCGTAGTATCTCTTTTCACGTCATCAATACCCTTCCGAGCATTCCCGCATGAAATTGTTCATACGATTCATCGATTTTGTATACAAAAACCAAAATCGGTACCAGGTACTTTTTTCTTGACTTCCAAAACGTTTTGGTTTTAACTATAACCAGCTCCAAAACGTTTTGGATACATCCTGGCCAATGGAGACTCGCAAAAGGAGAAAGGAGAAACGTTATGAAAAGAGGAACTGTTTGCTTCATCGCATTGCTGCTCATACTCACATCGGCAGCCGCTGTGTTCGCACAGGGCCAACAGGCGGTTGAGACTCGTCCGGCAGGACCGGTCACGATCGATTTCTGGACTACGGAAACTCAATCCGACCGGATGGCGACCATCCAAGTGCTTATCGATACCTTCAGCGCTCTGAACCCCGATATCACCGTCAACCTGGTGCCAGTGGATGAGAACAGCCTGGTGACCCAAGCTCAGACCGCCTATGCGGCGAAAAGCCTGCCGGCAATTTTCGAAGGACCGGCCGAAACCGCAGTATCCTTCGGAACCCAAGGTATCGTCGACGTCGCTACAACAACCAAACTGATTGAGAAGATCGGAAAGGATCGATTCTATGCCGGTCCGCTCAAGGTTCTGGAAACCACCAGCAAAGGAAGCTATTACGCCCTTCCTTACCATGGCTGGATCCAAGGTATCTGGTATCGCTCGGACTGGTTCGAGAAGGCCGGACTGAATCCTCCCACAACCTGGGACGACATCCTGAAAGCCGCCAAGTATTTCTACAAACCCGAACTGAACCAGTATGGAATTCTTGTCGGAACGTTGCCCGAAGCGTATGCCGAGCAATGCTTCACCCCGATCGCCATGTCCAACGGCGCGGCGCTCTTCGATGCCGACAAGAACCTGGTGTTCAACTCGCCCGAAATGAAGGAAGCGGTCGAATTCTACGCCGAGCTGGCCAAATACAATCCACCTGGACCCCAGACGTGGAGGGCTCGGGATTATTACCTGCAGGGTAAAATGGCCATGTTCTTCTATTCCACCTATATCATGGACGACCTGGCCCTACAGGAAGCAGCGATGGGATCGCTCACCGGAGACAATTTCAAGGATTTGGCCGGTGCCGACTTCGACCCCGATCTCGTAGGAAAAACCCGGGTGGCATCGATTGTGACCAACACCTCGTCGGCAGGATATGGGACAGTCGTGGCCCTAGGACTCTTCGACCAGGGGGATCCGGCGAAGACCGCCGCCGCACAGAAATTCTTAGAATACCTGTACACACCGAATGCCTACATCACCTTCCTGCATATGGCTCCTGGAGGAATGAATCCGATGCTCAAGGAAATCGCGACCAATGCCCGTTTCCAGAATGATCCGGTGGGAATCTTCAAACGGTATGGCACGGAGAAAATGGCCGAGATCATCGATGGATTGGAGAATATCGAAACCTTCAGCATAGTCGGTGGAAACAGGATCGAAGCTGCGAGCGAAATAACCGCAAAACAGATCATTCCCCAAATGCTCTACAAAATCACACAGGAAAATGTGAGCGTGTCCAATGCCATGGCTTGGGCCGAGGCAAAAATGAAGAAACTGACCGACTAACCACCTGTTCGACTCGCGGGGGGCGTACGAAAGCTCCCCGCGATCCATCGATTGGTCCGGACCGGCTGGAACCGATGCAAGAACTATAGAAGGAAAAGGAAACCAACATGCGTGAGTTGAAAATTCGGAAACCGACACTTCCACATGATCCTCCACCCATCGCACTGGCTGGAATGAATGCCCGGGCATTACGGGAGCAACGGTTCGGGTGGGCTTTGGTGTCCCCTTCGGTCTTCATCATCCTCGCACTCATCCTGTACCCGGTCGTCTACAACATCTACCTCAGCTTCTTCGAATTCAAGCTGACCGGCGACAATATCTTCGTAGGCTTGCGCAATTACGTGGGGGTCATCACCGATTCCGAATTCCACCTGGCGATCCGGTCCACCCTGGTGTATGTCTTCTTCTCGACAGTGGGAACAACCCTCCTCGGGCTGGGAGTGGCATTGGTGATGAACAAGAAATTCCCGCTGCGGGGGTTCGTACGCAGCCTCATCCTGCTGCCCTATGTCGCTCCGGTAATCTCGGTGGTATTCTCCTGGCAATTCATCTTCGACCCGGTGAACGGCATCTTCATGGATGTGTTCCACAACAAGTTGGGCCTGTTCGCCGAACGCTTCAGTCTCATCGGATCCCCGGACACGGCGATCTGGGTGGCTATCCTCTTCGGTATCTGGAAGAACTTCCCCTTCACCTACCTTATGATCCTTTCACGCCTGCAGGCGATCGACGAGACGCTGTATGAAGCAGCGGAGGTGGATGGCGCCAGCGGCTGGCAGAAATTCAAGTCCATTACCCTACCGGAAGTGTATTTTGTCGTCTCGGCACTTATCCTGCTGCGTGTGATATGGAATTTCAACAAGTTCGAGGAAGTGTACCTGCTGACCAGCAATGTCAAGGTCCTTTCGGTCTACACCTACCTCAAGGCGTTCACGGGAACGATGGATTTGGGGCAAGGCTCAACCCTCGCGGTGCTCCAGTTCGTCATCCTGATCGGATTCATCCTATTCTACGTCAAGAAGGTGCTCAAATGGTAAAGAAAAAGAACCCGCTGAAAAGTTTCGGATTTTTCCTGCTTATCCTTTCCATCGTGGCATTCAGCATCTTCCCATTTGTCCAAATGCTGTCGTTGTCGTTGAAATACCAGTGGGATTGGGGAAATCCATCGTTGATTCCACGGAAAATAAACCTTGAAGCCTACAAGGAGCTGTTGAATATCGGACAGGACCTGAAGAATGTCCCCGAATCGGTGCTCACCTTGTTGGACGAGACCCCCGAACTGACCTCGCAACAACGTGCCGCCATACTTTCCAAATACCAGAGTACCGGTGAAGTATTCCCGTTCCTCCGATATTTCGGAAACTCGCTGCTGTTGTCGCTGAGCGCGGCCTTGTTGTCTGTCTGTCTAGCCATCTTCGGCGCCTATTCGTTCAGCCGGCTCCGCTATCGCGGTCGTTCGGTCATACAGCGCGGGGTACTGTTCGTGTACATGTTCGGAGGCATACTCCTGCTTATCCCGCTGTACCGCCTGTTCGCCTCCATGGGCCTGCTCAGCACACCGACAGGAACCTTCGTCGGACTGCTCGTCGTCTACATGGTGCAGACCCTACCCGTCTCGCTCTACATGTTGGGCAACTACTTCAGGACCGTGCCGTTCTCGCTCGAGGAGGCGGCGATGCTGGAAGGGGCCAGCAGGATGGGAATCATCATGAAGATCATCATCCCGCTCTCGGCTTCGGCAATCGCCACCGTCTACATCTACTCGTTCATGATCGCTTGGAACGAATACCTGTTCGCATCGGTTTTCCTGAAAAACTACAAGATGCTCTACACCTTGCCGATCGGACTGAAGACCCTGTTCGTTTCCAAGAACGCCATATGGGACCGCATCATGTCGGCGTCCATGCTCACCGCTGTTCCGGTCATGGCCTTGTTCATGTCTATCCAGAACAAGATCACCGGAGGCATGGCAGCCGGAGGGGTGAAGGAATGAGTGGCGAAAGGGTACCCGAATTGGCATCACACACTGGCAAGCGAATCGGGATCATACATTTCAAGACCGGCGATACCGACGGGGTATCCCTGGAAATCGACAAGTGGACGCGCATATTCCAACAGGCTGGACACTCGGTGTTCCTGTGCAGTGGAAAACATGGCCGGGACCAGCACACCGACGCAACGGAAATCGGACACGCCGCGACCGACGGCCCGGTTGGGGTGACGATCATCGAAGCACTCGATTACCATAGTGCCGAGGCGACACGGATGAACCGCGAGACGTTCTATCGGATACCTGACGGACGTGACGAGAAGGCATACCGCCAACAGATGCTGGAACAAGCCGATATCCTGCGGCGTGAACTGGAAGCATGGATCGGCGACCACCGGCTCGATGTCGTGATCCCCCAGAACATCTGGTCGGTGGGACTCCATCCGGCGGCAGCCATTGCCCTCGCCCAAGCGATTGAACATACGGGGGTGCAGGTCCTCGCGCAACACCATGACTTCTATTGGGAGCGGGTCGATGGGATCGGACTCACCTGTTCATCGGCAATCGAGTTCACCGATACGTATATGCCACCCCATACCAAGGGATATGCCCATGTGGTGATCAACTCGCGTGCCAAGGAGATGTTGGCGAAACGCAAGGGGATCGATGCCACGGTGATTCCCAACGTGTTCGACTTTTCCGGACCCGGTTGGCAGCGGGATGCCTGGAATGCCGATTTCCGCACCACATTCGCTATCGCTCCTTCCGATATAGTGGTGCTGCAGGCGACCCGGGTGATTCCACGCAAGGGCATCGAACTGGCGATCGATGTGGTCGCGGCATTGGAGCGACGCAAGAAGTCCCTGGTAGGTCGACAACTGTACAACGGGGAAGTGTTCACCGAGACGAGCCGGATCGTGCTGGTGCTCGCCGGATACGTTCAGGACGACACTACGGGAACCTATATGGGGCAGTTGACCAGGAAAGCCGCGGCGGAAGGCATCACCCTGGTCACAATCGGAGATCGGGTCACCTCCACACGTGCGATGCGGGGAAACGAAAAGACCTATTCCCTGTGGGATGCCTACGTGCATGCCGATATCGTCACCTATCCATCCTACTGGGAGGGTTGGGGAAACCAACTGCTCGAGGCGGTGAAGGCCCGTCTGCCGGTGGTGCTGTTCGAGTATCCGGTGTATCGCGCCGATATCGCGCCACTGGGATTCTCCATGATCTCGCTCGGTGCGACGATCGATTCCTGGACTGCGGAACGCCTGGCCTGCGTTGCTTCGGATACCATCGGAACTGCCGCCGACGAGGTACTGGAAGTCCTGCTCGACAGACAAAAGAGGGAGAATATGGTAGAATCGAACTATCGGATCGCACAACAAAATTTTTCATTAGAGGCGTTGGATTCCTATCTTGCACCTATGATGTCGAGCTGGAGTTAGCACATGGTTACATTGAAGGATATCGCACAGAAGGTCGACCGTTCGGTAACCACAGTCTCCAGGGCATTGGCCGGATGTCCCGATGTGAGCAAGGAAACGATCCGTATAGTCCGCGAGGCCGCCCAGGCGATGGGCTATGTCCCGAATATCATGGCACAGAGACTCCAGAAGCAGTCGTCAGATACGATCGGCGTGGTCGCACCGGTTTCATCGAAAGGGTATGCCGAACCGTTCTTCTGTGAATTCCTCGCGGGTATCGGCGAACAGGCCGCACAATTCGGCTACGACCTCTTGGTTGCCTACGCGCATGACCACAACGAGATGGGAATCTACCGCAAGCTGGTCTCCGGACGCAAGGTCGATGGATTCATCCTGAGCAGGACGCTGGTCGACGATCCGAGGGCGCACTATCTGCATTCGATCGGATTTCCCTTCGCCGCCTTCGGACGCATCGACGGGATGCAGGATTATCCGTACGTCGAGGAAGATGGGGAATATGCCATGGAGCTTGTCGCCGAGCACCTCGTTTCCCGAGGACATACGCGCATCGCTTGTATCTGCCCACCCCAGTCGGTCCTGTATTCCAAGATCCGGCTCGAGGGACTTCGGAAGGGGTTGGAGGCACGTGGTATCCGACTTGATCCCGATATGATCGGCATGGGAGCCTTCGACCAGGAGGACGGATATGCGCACGCGTGCAAGCTGTTGGAGCACCCCAATCCACCTACCGCGATTGTCGGATTCAACGACCTTATCGCCTTCGGTGCCATCAATGCGGGAAAGGATCGTGGGCTTCGCATCGGTTCCGATTTGGCGGTCACAGGATTCGACGATATCCCCATGGCGGCGATGTATCGCCCTCCCCTGACCACGGTCCGCCAGCCGATCAAGGAAATCGGGCAGATGGTGACCAGTTCCCTCATCGATACCATACAGGAGAAGTACTCTAAGACCACCCGTCAAGAGTCCGCGGCCGAATCCCGGCAAGATACGGTATCGCACAGGCAATTGCTCCTCCGCCCGAATCTGGTTGTCCGCAAATCGACCTGAACTCCACATTGGAAACCAACTGAGGTTGCATATGCAAGAACGAGTGTACGACGAACATACTACAGCAGATTCTCTCGCATGGCTCACGCGCATCTATGGTGAGGATACGGCAAAGCGCTGGAATACCGAATTCATGCGGATACTCGAACGGTTCGCCTCCACTATGGCCGCCAGATCTGCCAAAACGGTGGATGCCGACATGTCGGATCTCGATGCGCACTCGGCGATTCTCATATCCTATGGGGATTCCATTCGGGACCGCAGCGGTGATGGATCAGGTCAACTCCCCCTTGCCCTGTTGTTGCGCTTCCTGCGCGATTATGTCGGCTCGGCGATCTCCACCGTGCACATCCTCCCTTGTTATCCATCCTCATCGGACGATGGTTTTTCGGTTGTCGATCCGTTCCAGGTGGATGCCTCGCTGGGAACTTGGGATGATATCGAGGAACTTGCGGGATGCTATCGTTTGATGCTGGACTTCGTGGCGAACCACCTGTCGGTATCCAACGGGTGGATACGTGAGTTCTTGGATGGCAACCCGCAATTCGCCGATTTCGCGATCACCATGGATGGCACGGAGGATCTCAAGGCCGTATTCCGACCGCGGTTGCATCCCCTGTTGACTCCTGTGGAAACCCCAACCGGAATCCGCCGGCTTTGGACAACGTTCAGTGCCGACCAGATCGATCTCAATTACCATAATCCGCATGTGTTGCTGCGTATGACCGAGGTCCTGTTGACCTATATCCGGCATGGCGCATCGATCATCCGTCTGGATGCGGTCGCGTTCATCTGGAAGGAATTGGGGAGTGCCTGCATCCACCATCCCAAGACCCATCTGATCATCCAGTACCTCCGATGGATCCTGGACACGGTCGCTCCGGGCAGGTTGATAATAACGGAGACCAATGTTCCCCATATCGACAATATCAGCTATTTTGGAGATGGGACGAACGAGGCTTCGCTGGTCTACAATTTCCCCCTGCCGCCGTTGGTCCTCCATACGTTCCTGGCACAGGATGCCACGTGCCTGGCCGATTGGATCTCGAAGCTCGCCCTTCCCTCGGACAAGGTCTCGTTCTTCAATTTCCTCTCATCGCACGATGGTGTCGGTCTGGTCCCCGTGAGGGATCTCCTGTCGCCACAGGAAATCGAGGCGCTCGCCGACCATGTGCTGGCCCAGGGCGGTTTCATATCGAAAAAGACCAATCCCGATGGTTCCAGCAGTCCCTACGAGCTGAATATCAACTACTATTCCGCGTTGCAGGGCATTGTGGCCGATGAACCCGAATCATCGCATATCGACCGGTTCATCGCAGCGACGACGATTATGATTTGCCTCCAGGGTATCCCCGGTGTCTACATCCACAGCCTCCTCGGTTCGGCGAACTGGGATGATGCGCCACTTCTCGCTACGCATCCGCGGAAAATCAATAGGGAAAAACTGGATTACCACGTATTGTGCGCGCAGCTCGACGATCCGCTCAGCAGGCGTTCCCAGATCCTTTCCCGTTACCTCCGGTTGTTGCGTATCAGAAGATGCGAACCTGCGTTCCGCACCACGTCCGCCCAGATGGTCCTGGACTCCGGGTGCACGGGTGTCCTCGCCCTCCTTCGCATTCCCCCTGCTCCATCTGATGTCGTCTTGTGTCTCGTGAATGTCACCGCAACCTCCCTGGTTCTGGATTCCGAGCATCTGTTCGGACAAGTCCCTTCGGTTGGAAGCGATACTTCGGCACCCACGTGGAAGAACCTCCTTGCCGGCGACAAGAATTTTGCACAAGGGCAATTCCAAACCCGTGCCGATGGAAGGACGAATCTGGTGCTCGCCTCCTACGGGGTGGTATTGTTAAAATCTTGCTAGCAAGGTACCTGGTACGAAAGTTTGATTTTGTATACAAATCCATGGGCGTAGTAACTCTTTTCACGTCATCAAGACCCGTTCGAGCATACCCGCATGAAATTGTTCATACGATTCATCGATTTTGTATACAAAAACTAAAATCGGGGGTCATCCGCATTTTGCGTGGTCAAGGGGTCCGAGAAGTGCTTGGGAGGAATTGGTCCATAACGTTTGCTTGGCCAGTTGCTTGATGTGGTCCGGG
>PGXU01000125.1 GCA_002839335.1 Spirochaetae bacterium HGW-Spirochaetae-4 | reverse complement strand
ACCCAGCTGCAACTCCAGATTCTTGGTTTCTGCAAGCAAGTAATAGAAGGATTTCGTGACGTTCCGCTCCACTTCGGCCAGCGCTTGGGCATAGGTGACCTGTTGCAACGAATAATTGAGTTCGTACGAATGCAACTGCTCCTTCACCGCAGGATTCAGGGTCAGGGAAACACTAAGACCTGCTGTCAAACCAGAGAGCGAACGGACGGTAGGAGTGGTACTGAACACATCTGTCGAACCTGATTGAGATAAATTCGCACTCACCGAGGGTAGGAACAGGTTCCAGGAAGTATCTTGGTCCCGTTGTGCGGCCTGGATATCTATCATGTTGGATTTCAATCCCAGGTTGTTCTGTCTTGCCATATCAAGCGCCTGGTCAAGGTCGAGCGACAGGCTTTGGGCGTGTAGGAGAGATACAGTGAGAAATAGGATGGAAATCAAAGATATTCCATATCGTGGGTATTTCATATTCGATCCTTACTAGTAGTGACCATGGAATCATAAAACTATAAAAAACAATAATCAATATTGTTGGAAAAAATGTATCACAAACATCATATATGTTCCATAAGCATATATTTATTCCAATAGCTGCAATGAGTAATATATTATTTTTCGGTTGGATGCGACGATGTAGAGTCCGATCAGTCCTTACGGATCCAGACAGCGGAGTGAGCGGTACCGTCTCCCCTACATGGAGGAAACCGCTTGCCTTCCTGCATTTCGACCGTCCGATCATCGTGTTCCTCACACACATAGGTTCCGGCCTTCTCACACTGGGCGCCTGTTCTGGTTGAAATCGAATCATCCTCGGAGGGGGGCGCCTCCTTTATTGGCACTATGGGTACAATCGTTTCATCGATCGAAAGGTTGCGTTGTTGCAAATATTTGAACCAGACAAGGGCCAGCAACGCCAAGATTATGATAATGGAAAAGACATTGAGGGTCGTCGAACTGGTTTGTGATGATCCGGACCCTAGTATTACCAGAATCACTACAAGTACTACAATCAATAGGATGGTAAGAAGGATAGGTTTCTTAAGCGATTTTTCCATGATTAAAGGCCTCCTTGCATGTTCAATTCCCATAAGAATGAAAGGAAAGGATATCCTTGGTATTCATGTCAGGCGAGTGTTGATCGAGGTTTGTTTGTTAAACCGGAAATCCTCCCTGTGTTATATATAATACACTATCGACATGACATATACAACGAAAACAGCCGCCCGTTTTACCGGGCGGCTGGAAAGTAAATTCAAGTTGAACTATTTCTTGTTGTTCTTGACCATGTAGTCGGTAAGGACTTCATCCAACCCTCTACCGTACATCACGATCGGACGATCAAGCATTGTGTATCCATCTCCGCCTGCTGCCATGAAGTCGTTTGTTGCCAACTTGTAGGTAGCATTGCGATCGACACTCTTGCCATTGATCAGCAGTCTCTTGATTCTGTTGCCAGGATCGGAGAAGCGGCTGTAAACGATGGTCAGGTTATCGGTCTGCGGGAATCCACCATTGCTTTCCGGCAATCTGGAATAACCCCATTCGAGAGCATCGTACAGATCCTGACCGGTGACTTCAACCACAACCACTGTGTTGTTGAACGGCAGTACTGTAATGATATCACCACGAGTCACATCTCCAGCAGCTATTGAAGCGCGGATTCCACCACCATTGGTCAACGCTGCATCTGCACCGGTTGCTTCAACCATTGCTTCTGCAATCATGTTTCCAAGATTGGTCGGTTTGGTCCTCACATTCTCACGTGCACCATCAAGCTTGACAGGAGTGTATGCCACAACTTTGCTTGTAATGGAAGCAAGAGCCTTCTTCTGGGATTCGACATAAGCCGTTACAGCTGGATCAGCGGCAACTTCCTTGATTCCTGCCCATCTTGCCAACTCGCTGGTTGAAGGATCCTTCACCTCGGAAGCTGGTACCAAGAAGGCATATTCGCCGGAAGCCTTGCCATTGCGTACTGCAATCTCGACAACGCCTACATTCTTCATGTATTCGCCTGCCGACACGATAAGCGTGTCGCCTACGCGAAGTCCATTCTCAAGCACAGAGTGGCTATGACCATCGACAATCAAATCGATTCCCTTGAGATTCTCGGCAACGAATTTGCTCGTCACACCATAAGAACCATCGGTATCGAGTCCAAGATGCGCCAGGACGATCACATAATCAGCACGTTCGCGTACTTCGTCAACGAGTGCCTGTGCACCGTAGACTGCTGCATCGCTCATGAAGGAGAGTCCCTGGACATTCTTCGGATGGGTCTTGGTCTCGGTATCGGGAGATGTTGCTCCGATGACACCGACTGTGAATCCATCATAGTAATAGAGCTGGTAAGGCTGGAAGACCATCTCACCCTTCTCGTTCAGTACGTTGGCTGCAAGAATGCGGAGATCGGTATACTGTTCAGCGAACTTTGCAGCAGCGACCAAACGTTCCTGTCCATAGTTGAAGTCGTGGTTTCCAGGAACAACAGCATCGTAGCCGAGCATGTCGAGCAATACGCCGCTGGTCTCACCTTCGAACAGGTTGGTGAGCAATGTTCCGTGGGACACGTCTCCAGCATCAAGCAGGAGGTTCTTGTTGGTGACCGAACGGCCCATGTTGACCAAGGTTGCGAGTTTGGCGTAACCAACACCATCGCCTTCCTCGATTCTTCCATGCACATCGTTGGTATGAACAACATAGAGATTGAAATTCTTCTGTCCATCGTTTGATTTGACCATGACGTCTTCATCAACAACAGGCATCGCCGGTGCTGCCGGAACTGCTGCAACTGGAGCCGGAGCCGCAGGTTTTGCAGCTTCAACAACTGGAGCCGGTTTCGGAGCAGGAGCAGGAGCAGGTTTGGTGACCTTGGCGTACTGCGCCATGACATAATCAACATATGCCTTGGTCTCGGCATCTGCCGGTACGTAATCGATTCCCGCCCACTGCGCCATGGCAGACTTCTGGGGATTCTTCACG
>PGXU01000002.1 GCA_002839335.1 Spirochaetae bacterium HGW-Spirochaetae-4 | reverse complement strand
GATGGCAGCGGCAACCGTAGCGGAGGCAGTTGGGAACGACATCTTCTACGGCGTATATGGCGGTGTGACTGCCGATACTGACCAGATCGACAACATCGTATCCATCCATGCCGAATTGTTTCCAACGGTGGTCGGACTGAAAATGTTCGCCGGGCACTCGACGGGCAATATGGGATTGACCACGATTGAGTTGCAGGAATCGATCTACAAAAGCTTGGCACGTCTCGGATTTGCTGGAGTCCTGGCTGTCCATTGCGAGAAGGAATCGGAGATGCTCCCGGACCTGTGGGATCCTTCGAGACCGGAGAGCCATACGTTGGCAAGGGGGCCCAAAGCGGAGATCGCTTCGGTCGCCGACCAGATAGCATTCGCAATGGAGTCGGGATTTGCCGGTACCCTCCATATCGCCCACATCTCGACTGCCGGTGCGATTGCCCTGGTTCGTGCCGCCCGGGCCGATGGTATGCGAATTACCTGTGGGGCTACGGCCCATCACGCATTGTTGGATGATTCGGTTGCCGGTACGCCGGGACACCTGTGCAAGATGAATCCTCCGTTGCGTCCTGCCTCCGATCGCGATGCGGTGTTCGCCGCCTTGTGTGACGGAAGCATCGATTGGATAGAAAGCGACCATGCTCCCCATACGTTGGCGGACAAGCATGCGGGCGCATCGGGAATCCCTGGTTTTGCCGGCACCGTGTTGCTCATCGAGCGACTCAGGTCGTACGGGGTATCGGAGCGGCACCTTGGGCAACTGTGCGGATTACGGGCGTGCCAAGTATTCGGTTTCGACCTTCCTGTCCGTGTTCCCACAACGGAGGAACATGCGGTTGTCTTGGAAGACGCCCGCAACGCCTATCCGTGGGACCCGTTCGCAAGCATCAACTGACCGGAAGCTTGCCACCCAAGGTCATGAACCGCTCGACATCGATACAGAAGGCGATTCCCGCCCCAGGTTCGGCCAGACAAGGCACAGCGCGGATAGCTTCCAGAACCTTTCCCGTCAAACCAGCGCCGACAAGAACCATCAGCATCTCCTTCTCCGGTACCAGTTGTACACCGAAAAACTTCACATCCTCTTCTTTTCCGGTACCACGTGCCGCGAGGATGGTCCCTCCGGTGGCGCCGGCCTCACGCGCCGCATCCATGACTTCGTCGGCGGCTCCTTTATTTACGATGCAGGTGATCAAAGTGTGTGGACTATCCATGGGGTTTCTCCTTTTGTCTTCTGTTTCTTGCGACTCGGACGGCAGCGGATGGCTGCTGTGCCGCAATATCTGTGGAACGTCGAGTAGCATGGCGATACCGCATGCCAGCCGTTTGTTCCGTCTGAAATGATGTAATGCTGCCAACACCGTTTCCACCTCCTGGTCGGCGAGCAGCGTCAGGACTATCTCCTTCTCCGAATCTCCCATTCCCAACATGTGCAGGATGGCATTCTCGGCTACACCGGTTCCGAGCAGTATGGTCCCACCCCTTGCACCGGCAGCTTTGGTCGCATCGACCAATTGTTCTCCAATGCCCAGTTGTACGATGCTGAGCAGTAGTTTGGCATGTAGGAAGACGGTTTGCATGGCTTCATTCATAGGCAGCATTCCTCTCCAGGGACGATTGGTGGTCCTTGGTGTTTCTTGTTCGATACAGCAATCCGAGCAGTTGTATGGTAACCAGCGGTGTCATGGCAATCAAAGCAACGATTCCGAACGCATCGGCGAACGGATCACCCCCAGCTGCTGCCGAAGCCCCCAACGAGAAGGCTAACAGGAAGGAGCTGGACATGGGACCCGAGGCGACTCCACCCGAATCGAAGGCTATCGCGGTGAACAACGGAGGACAGCGGAACGTCAACAGCAGTGCCAACGCATAGCCGGGGATCAGGAAATAGGATAGGGGCAGCCGGAATACGATCCTCACCATGGCGAGACCCACTGCCAGTGAGACACCGATCGAGAAGAATACGAGTACCAGCGATTTTCTGATGGAACCACCGGATACATCGCGGACCTGGTCGGTCAATACCCAAACGGCCGGCTCGGCCAGGACTACGACCGCCCCGAGGAACATGCCGATGGGAATCAATATCCACAGGTAGGGGGAAGCACCGATCAGCGATCCGATGGTGGCCCCGATCGGCATGAACGCTCCATTGATCCCTGTCAAGAAGAGTACCAATCCGATCGCAGCATAGACCAGGCCTTCGACCATCCTGATCAGTTGCCGCCGCTGTTGGTGCAACAGGGTGAATTGGAACAGGATGAACAAGAGTGCCAACGGTCCCAAGGCCTGCAAGACTTCGAGTGCGCTCGAGCCGATGAGGTTTCCCAGATGCAAACCGGAGGACGCGGCTCCGGTTGCCGTTCCGACCGGGGCTCCCTCGACAGAGGCTTTCCCTATCAGACCCATGACCAGCACAGCTGAAATGGGACCGATGGAGGCGATACCGACGAGACCGAAACTGTCCTGCTCGCTACTCCCGCTTTTGCGGACCGCTGCGACACCAACACCAAGAGCAAGGATGAAGGGTACGGTCATGGGACCGGTGGTCGCTCCTCCGGCATCGAACGCGATGCCAAGGAAAAACGTGTCGACCAGAATGGAAAGGACCGCGACGATGGCATAGAATCCGATAAGTACCCAACGGTAGGAAACGGCCAACACAATTCGGGCGAAGGCGATGGAGACGAAGAGCCCGACTCCCAGTGAAATGGCCAAGACCAGCGAGTTGCGTGAGACGTGCGGGGCGAGGAGCGAGACCTGTTGGGCAAGGACTTGGACTTGTGGTTCGGCAATGGTGATGATGAGACCGATGATGAAACCGGAGGCCAGCAACAGTGGGAGATTCCGCTTTTGCATCAACGCCGCACCGGTGCGTTGTCCAACCGGAACGATTCCGATATCGGTGCCGAGCAGGAAGAGGCTGAGTCCCACGATGATGGAGACCGCTCCCAAGGCAAACTGTCCGACCGCGGGCCAGCCTACCGGGGCGATCGTAAGATTGAGGATGACGACGATGACAACAATCGGGATGACAGACAACGCGGTTTCCCTGAATTTTCGCAACAGGTTCACTTCGCCTCTCCTTGCAAGTGCTCACCAATGAGCATACCGGTTAATTCGGCAGTCGGCAAGCTGAACCGGGAACATTCACCCGAGCTTCGGCCAGGGGCGTCCGGTTGTGTCGAAACCTTGGTAGACACCACCAATACCCACGTGGTATATTTGCGACAGTGAGGGCTGGATATGTCAAAAACACCGTTTTTCATCAGGATAGTCCGTCCCACCTACGGGAAATGGTTACTGCTTCGACATCGGGTGAGAACTGCCGATTATGCAAAGATTCCCAAAGAGGGTCCGTTCCTTATCCTCTCGAACCATGCGCATGTGTATGATCCCTTCCTCATCTCCTCTTCGCTGCCGATCCATGTCAGGTGGGTCGCCGGTGCGTATCTGTTCAAGAACCAAGTGGTAAGCCTGCTTTTGGGCCGTTGGATCGGTGGTATCGCCAAGCAACAGGGGCGCAGCGACCTTCAGACGATCAGGGATATCTCGGCAGCCTTCAAGCAAGGTGAAGTGGTGGGTCTGTTCCCCGAGGGGACCAGGACCTGGGACGGCGAGCCGTACGGGTTCGACGTTGCGACGGCGAAACTGGTCAGATTGTTCAATGTTCCTGTGGTGCTGCTGAATCTTGAGGGAGCCTATGCGCTCAAGCCCCGTTGGGCCAGGTTCGCACGCAAAGGGTATATGACCATTCGGGTCGTACGGATCCTCATGCCCGACGAGATGAAGGCAATGAAGGTTGCCGATATCATGCAGGTATTGGAAGACACCTTGGGCTTCAGCCACACCAAATGGGAAGCCGAGCATCGGATTCCCTATGTTTCACCAAAAAAGGCGGTGGGATTGGAGAAGTTGCTCTACCTGTGTCCCTCCTGTGGTGGCAGGTCTACCATCCGTACCAAGGGAGACCGGGTGTACTGCGATGCGTGCGACTTGCATTTCAAACTCGACCCGTATGACGACATGGTCCTGGTTTCGGGTAATCCCAACGGTATCGCAAGTATACCCGCTTGGCATGCTTGGGAACGTGCGGAACTGGGCTCGATACGTGCTACTCATACCGCCGAAAGTCCATTGTTTCCTCCCGATAGGGGAGTCTTGTTCCAACATGGGGTGGACAACCGGCTGTTGACCTTGTCCCGGCGTTTCTCCTTGACGCTCGAGCCGACCCGCTTGGTGGTGAACTTTCCCAAGGTGGTGCCTTCGGGAATCCTGCAGGGATTGCAGTCAATCATCTTCGACTTTTCCCGGATGCAATCAATGATCATAAACGCAAAAGGTACGGTCGAATTTTTCCATGACGACGAACTGTGGCGAATCAGGATAGTAGGGGAGCGTTCCATCGTGAAATATGTGGAACTGTTCACCGACTGGAAGAAATTATACGGAAACGAAGATTCTGAGGAGGAACGGGCATGAATTGGAACTATATCATACACATAGGGATTATCTCTCTGTCGTTGCTGCTTGCTGCGCTCATGCGCGCCCGCATCAGGTTTTTCCAGAAGTATCTGATTCCGGCACCGATCCTTGCCGGTATCCTCCTGCTGGTCTTCTACAATTTCATAGCTCCCTCGTGGGGACTCAAGAGCGATTATCTGGGCGAGTTGGTCTACCACCTGCTCAACTTGAGTTTCATTGCCATGATGCTGCGTGTCACGGGAAAGCCTGAGAACAGGAACAAAGGCAAGCGGATGCTCGCCGAGAATGTGACTGCGGTGATCGGGCAGTACGGGTTGCAGACATTTTTCGGTCTGATGGTAACCGCGCTGTTGATCGCCACGGTCAAGCCCGATCTGTTTCCCGCGATCGGTTTCACATTGGCCCTCGGCTTCGAGTTGGGGCCTGGCCAAGCCTATTCGATCGGTTCGACCTGGGAACGCATGGGCTTTGTCGGTGGATCCTCGGTCGGTCTCACCATGGCGGCCATCGGGTTCCTGCTCGGCTCCTTCGGAGGTGTCGTGCTGATCAACCAAGGACTCAAGCGGGGCTGGATCGGGCAGGAATACCTTGAGAAGATCAAGAAGAAGAGTATCCGGACCGGATTCTTCAGTCGTGTGGAGTCGGAACGTCCGGTGGGTTCGTATCTCTCGACCGACGGTGAATCGCTCGATACATTCAGTTACCATATCGCATTGGTCATGCTTACCTATCTGCTCAGCTGGGGTTTCCTGACATTGTTGACCAAACTGTTGCATCTGATCGGTCCCTTGGGGGTCGACCTCGCAGAGAGCCTGTGGGGCATCAACTTCATATTCAGCGCCTTCTGCGCCCTTGGTGTGAAGATGTTCATGCGATTGGTGAAAGTCGAGACCACTATCGACAATGCAACCTGCAACCGCCTCAGCGGATTGTCCGTCGACTTGACGGTCGCAGCCTCCCTCGGTGCCATATCGTTGGTCGCCGTCCAGGGGTATTGGCTACCGATCCTGGCCCTGGTGCTCGTAGGTGCATTCCTCACCCTGGTCATATTGCCCGCCTATTGCTCACGTCTGTATGACGACCACCAGTTCTACCGGATGCTGGTGATCTATGGAACGGCTACGGGAACGTTGCCGACAGGACTGGCGCTGTTGCGGGTCGTCGATCCGGAGTTCGAGACCCCGGTTGCCACCGATTACCTGTACTCGGTCGGCATCGTGTTCATCCTGGCGATCCCGATTATCTTGAGCGTGAACCTTCCGGCCTTCAGTGTGACCCGCAACCAGCCCGAACTGTTCTGGCTCGCTGTGGGAATCTCGTTCATGTATCTGCTCACCGCGTTCATCGCCTATGTGATCCTGGCAGGAAAGAAGGCCTTTGCCGGTAGGGCGAAACTGTTCCATATCGGAGAGTAGGGCATGGAGCATTTCACCGAAAACCTGCTGCGTCGGACCCGCACGTTCGCCGGGCAGGTCAATGCATTGGAATTCGATATCGACGGGTATGTCTACAATCCCCTATCGTATGCCTGGGACATGCACGAAGCCTACCTGAAGCGGTATGTGCACCAAGGGGTGCCGGTGTTGTTTCTCGGTATGAATCCCGGACCGTTCGGCATGGCACAGACTGGTGTTCCCTTTGGAGAGGTCGTTGCCGTTCGCGAATGGATGGCCTTGGACAAACCGGTGGGCAAGCCGCCGGCCGAACATCCTGCCAGACCGGTCAAGGGTTTGGAAATCGGGCGGAGCGAGGTCAGCGGAAAGCGGTTGTGGTCGCTCATGGCCCAGCGTTATGGTACAGCGCAAGCCTTTTTTGCCCGGCACGCGGTCATGAACTACTGTCCACTCGTGTTTGTGGATGCGGGGAAGGGCGGGCGCAATGTGATTCCCGAGAAGTTGCCCAAACCGCAGCGGACGGCACTGGAGGCCCTTTGCGATGCATATCTGGACGACATGGTGTCGCTGATCGCGCCGAAATACCTGGTGGGGGTGGGGTTGTATGCCAAACGCAAACTCCAGGAGAGCAACAAGCGTCTCGGTGGAAACCGGACAGTCTGTGCGGTTCTGCACCCCAGTCCCGGCAATCCCCAGGCGAACGCAGGATGGGCCGAGCGGGTTACGGTGCAACTGCAAGAGGCCCACATATGGTGATGCTTCCCTCCCGGCATATTTCTGCTCCCGCATACGCGAAGGTGAACCTGCATCTGTGGGTAGGTCCCCGACGTGACGACGGATACCACACGATCGCTTCGATTTTCCAACTGATCGATCTGGCCGATACCGTTTCCCTTACCTTGCATCCGTCCCCGGACCTGGCGATACGGTGCAATCCTCTGCAGGGAGTCGACCCCGAACACAACACCTTGGTGGCGGCGGCCCGGTTGTTTTGCGGGCAAACTGGACGTGTCGGTACGGTGGATATCCAATGCGAGAAGCGCATTCCCCTCCAAGCCGGTCTCGGAGGTGGCTCCAGCGATGCCGCTACGGTCCTGCGCCTGCTCAATGAGGCCTGTGGGAACCCCTTGGACCAAAAGGCGTTGTTGGATTTGGGAGCCCGGGTCGGTTCCGACGTTCCGTTCTTCCTCGGCACCTCGGCGGTTGCCTATGTGCGGGGTCGGGGTGAATTGTTGGAACCTCTTCAGGCCCGGGAAGACCTGTATGCATTGGTAGTCATGCCGGTCGACAAGGGCGTCTCGACAAGTCGGGCGTTCGCCGACCTCGACGCATTGCGTGAGCAGGGGCAAGGCATCCCCCAAACTCCCGATGGCACTTCTCTGGCTGCTCGTTATGCCGAAAAGGTGTCCAAGTGGGATTTTTTCAACAATTTCCGCCCTGTCATGGGTGAGTTGGCACCCCTATACGACCAATTGGATGCCCTGGTGGCACAAACAGTCGGTTGTTTCGGTACGGTGAGCGGTAGTGGAGCGTCCTATTGCATCGTCGCCGAAAGTCAGCGGACCATAGGGATAATCAAGACAAAAATTGAAAGAATTTCGCATTATGTGTGCCTTTATTGTATAAAATGCTTGCATCGTGGACATTCTGGTGATACCGTTTCCTTATGATACAGCGCAAGGGGTGTTCGCATGGAAATTACCGACGTGAGGGTTCGTAGAATAGCTTCCGAGGGAAAATTGCGGGCGTATGCAACGATTACGTTCGACAATCAATTCGTCATTCACAATCTCAAGGTCATTGATGGTAAGTCTGGTTTGTTTGTCGCGATGCCTAGCCGCAAAACCAAAAGCGGGGAGTTCAAGGATGTCGCGCATCCGATCAGCAGCGATTTTCGTGCGACGATGCAGGACGCGATCCTTGTCGCATATGAGAACGCACCTCCACCGGGAACCGAAGAAGAGTACGAAGAAGAGACCTCCGAATGAAAGGTTTCGCTTCCGTTGTGGTCTGTACCAATCCGACTTTTGCTGGCACAGACCGCTGGGGCAGGTGCTGCCTACGGGAGCCTTCGATTTCTTGACCGCCCAAGAGGCAATGCAATGGACCTTTCGTTCCCTGCACTCGCTTGCCAGGGGAATCAGTAAGCTGCTTCCTGTCCGCTCGCTTCGTTTGGGAACAAAAACAATCTTATGCTCTCGAACCTACTGGACAAAGCAAGGGAAAACCTGTATTTTTGTGGGCGGTGTCTTGTTCTACGGCAAGGCACTGCCATACATGTATATGTGGGCGTAGGGGTGTAGCCAAGCGGTAAGGCTCCGGTTTTTGGTGCCGGCATGCGTAGGTTCGAATCCTGCCGCCCCTGGTAAGGAAAAGTACAAGGAGTTTTTCATGAAAGACACGAATTTGACCGGCACATTGCGAACGGAAGATTTTGGATCTGCTGGCTCCAGAAGAGTGCTGGCCGCGGGTCGTATTCCAGCAGTCATCTATGGAAAAGGAAAAATGGATCCCGTTCATATTACACTTGACGCCAAGGACTTCCAGAACAAGTTGCGCCATTTCTCCGAATCGACACTGTTGACCATCAAGATCGGTCGCAAGAACCATTCGGTTTTGATGAAGGACTTCCAAGAGAATGTCATGTTGGGCAAGATTTTGCATGTCGACTTCTTCGAGGTCACAAAAGGCGAGGTTTTGCGCACACACGTTTCGATCGTTCTCCATGGCAATCCGGACGGCGCGAAGTTCGGTGGTGTCCTTGAACAGGTCACCCACGAGATCGAAGTCGAATGTCTTCCCAAGGACCTTCCCGAGCACATCGTTGTCGATGTCACCAAGCTTGGACTGAATGAAAGCATCCATGTTGCTTCACTCGAAGTTCCCGAAGGTGTCAAGATCCTCACCAATGGCGAAACAACAGTTGCCAGTGTGAAGGGTGTGAAGGAAGTTATTGCAGCTCCTGAGACTGGGGAAACCGAAGTCGAAGGTGAAGAAGCAGCCGACGAAGACAAAGAATAGACGGTATAGCAAGGAGGCTCTCCTGCGACTCGTTTTCGGGCTGGGTAATCCAGGTTCCCAATATGCCCATTCACGACATAATGTAGGCTTCGATGCCATAGATACCATTGCGGCGTTTCTTCAATGCAAGTTGAGGAAACGCTTTTTGCGTCTCTATCGGCAAGTGACGGTATCCTTCGATGGAGCAGTACCCTCGCTGTTGGTACAGCCGCTGACCTTTATGAACAGATCGGGGGAGATCGTGCACCATTTCATTCCCGACCATTTTGCGGTGGAGGACCTGGTTGTGGTGTGCGACAACCTCGATTTGCCACCTGGAACGATCCGGATCCGTAAAGGTGGGTCGTCGGCCGGGCACAACGGGTTGAAGTCGCTTATCCGGGAGCTCGGATCCGCCGAATTCATTCGTGTCTATGTAGGGATAGGGCGTCCACAGCCGGGGAAAACGGTGGTGGAACATGTTTTGGAGGTCCCTGATTCCGTCGCTGGCCGTGAGTCCTTGGGGCAGGGTGTCGCTTTGGCGGCGGAAGCTGTCATGGCCTTGTGCAAAGGAGCGTCGGTCGAGGAGGTTGCCCGTGAATTCAATACACGAAACGGTACGAGATAACTTCCAGGCCTTCTTTTCCCGCCATGCGATTTCTGTTGACCATGGCGTCGTCGCTGCTTTCAGCGGTGGGGCCGATTCGCTGGCCTTGCTCCTGCTCCTTTGTACAATCGTTCCGAAGGAAAAGCTGCTTGCCGTATATGTCAACCATCGCCTGCGTCCTGCCTTGGAGCTTGAGGCGGAGGAGCGACTCAATAGTGACAACTGCCGCGTGCTCGATATTCCTTTGCGGATAGTCCGTCTTGAACAGCAGCAGGTCATGCAACTTGCCCGTACCCGTGGTAATGGCGTAGAGGAGGCGGCACGTATCCTCCGGTATGAAGCACTGGACCGCGTCAGGATGGATGTGGGGTTTTCCTATATCGCCACAGCCCATACGGCGGATGATCAAGCCGAGACAGTACTCATGCGTCTGTTGCAGGGCGCCGGGCCCTCGTCCATGCGGGGTATTTCCGCTGTGTCGGGGTCGCTTGTCCGTCCGATGCTCTCCATGGCCCGTAGCGATGTCATGGAAATTGTGAAGGACTCATCCCTGAAGTGGTCGGAGGATTCCACCAACGGAGATCTCCATTTCCTGCGGAACAGCATTCGCCATGAGATAGTGCCCTCGATCGCACAGGTGTTCCCCCAGTACCGCAGGGCATTGGAGATGATAGCCCAAAGAAGTGCCGAGTACGTCGAGGCACTCGCTCCCCAGGTAGTACAGGCTATCGACCATGTCCTGCGTACCCACGACGATTCTGTCGGGTTGCATATACGGACGTTGCGTGAGAGTCCACGGGCAATCCAGGAGCAGGTGCTGTACCACAGTTGGTCGTTGGTGACCCGCGCGAGTGGACAGCGATTGCCGTATCGGAATGTGAAGACGATCTTGGACAGGCTCGAACAGAACTGGCCCGATGGGCTCCGACTCGATATCTCGGGAACCTACCTTGTGCGGACCGGGGACAATCTGATGTGGTTTTCACGCCAGCGGGCTCTAGCCGCTGGGTACGTCTCGTTGGTATATTCCGATTATACGTCGTTGGATGGATCCAAAGTGTTGGTGACCGGCGAGGATGCACATTCGGCCGTTCCGAAAGACCTGCGTGCACGGATCGACCCATCGACACTTGCCGCGCCGATCGTGGCGCGTTCGGTACGACAGGGGGACCTTATCCGGTTGGCCGAGGGGACCAAGCAGGTCGGTGCATTGCTTGCCGGTTGGCATATTCCGAAGGAAGATCGGTGGCGGATACCAGTATTGGAAGATACCTTGGGTATTTTTGCCGTGCTGGGGGGAACGTACGGTGGCAAGGACCGCATTGCGAAGCGGTGTCTGGCACCCACCCTTGCCCGAAACGTCGGTACATTATATAGTGTTGTGGATATAGAAGGATAGGATTGTGGATAGAGAGCACGAAGACGAGAAAAGACCGAATGCAGGTGAACAGGGAACTGAGGAACGGCCTTCCAAAGAGTCCGAACGTCCGGATGATGCCGGTCGGGATACCCGAAAGGATACGCGCAAGGATACGCGCGATGCCGAAGGTGACAAGAATTATTGGACCGGGCGGAACAACCAGCAGTACCAGCAGGAACACCAGCAACAGAAACGACCCGGCGGCTCACCGGGACCCAAGTTCGATTTCAGCCGCAAGAACCGCATTGCGCTGGGTTTCTTTGTCTTCCTGATCGCCACGTTCACCTTCATGTTGTTCAGTGAAGGGACCGCAATGAGTACCCAAGAGGTACCGTACAGCGCTTTCCTCAACTATGTGGAGGGAAACCAGGTCAATGCGGTTGAAATCCAGGACAAGAATATCATTACCTTCGCCCTTCGCAACAATATGACAGCCATGACCCGTATTCCCTACGATGATACGACACTCATGGATACCCTCAAGACCCACAATGTGCAAATCACTGGAACCGAGCGTGGTGTGTCCATGCTGCAGGTGGTGTTGCAACTGTTGCCGTGGCTCATCTTCATCGGCTTCACCGTCATGCTCTGGCGGCAGACCAAGGGTGCCAACGGGAATGTCATGGCGTTCAGCAAGAGCCGGGCCAAAGAATATATGGATACCGACGTCAAGACCACCTTCGACGACGTAGCAGGTCAGAAAGAGGCCAAGTACGAGTTGCAGGAGGTCGTGGACTTCCTCAAGCATCCGAGCAAGTTCCAGGAGATCGGGGCCAGGATTCCCAAGGGTGTCCTGCTGGTCGGACCTCCGGGAACAGGCAAGACGTTGTTGGCGAAAGCTGTCGCCGGGGAAGCCGGGGTGGCCTTTTTCCATATGTCGGGTTCGGACTTCGTCGAGATGTTTGTCGGTGTTGGAGCTTCGCGTGTACGTGATCTGTTCGAACAGGGACGCAAGAACGCCCCCTGTATCCTCTTCATCGACGAGCTCGATGCGGTAGGCCGTACCCGTGGTTCGGGTCTCGGCGGCGGACATGATGAACGTGAACAGACCTTGAACCAGATGCTTGTCGAGATGGACGGGTTCGATACCGCCACCGGTGTCATCGTGATCGCGGCGACCAACCGTCCCGACGTGTTGGATCCGGCATTGCTGCGACCCGGTCGATTCGACCGCCAGGTTGTGGTGGACATGCCCGATGTGGCCGAGCGTGAGGCGATACTGGGTATCCACTGCAAGAAGATCAAGAAGGCCGACGATGTCGACTTGAATAGGATCGCACGGGCTACTCCCGGAACCAGCGGAGCCGATCTGGCGAACCTGGTCAACGAAGCGGCCCTGTTTGCCGCACGTTCGGGTCGGGCGACCGTCACAATGCATGATTTCGAAGAGGGGCGGGACAAGATACTGCTCGGTGTCGCGAAGCATTCGAAGGTCATGACACCCGTAGAGAAGCGGGCGACGGCGTACCACGAGGCCGGCCATACCCTGCTGCACTACTATCTGAAGCACCTCGACCCATTGCACAAGGTGACGATCATTCCGCACGGCCGGGCCCTGGGTTTGACCATTTCGTTGCCTGAGAAGGATGCCTACACCAAGAACCGCAGTGCATTGAACGATTGGATCAAGGTCTGCATGGGTGGCTACGTGGCCGAGGACCTCGTCTATGGCGAGACCACCACGGGAACGAGCAACGATATCAAGCAGGCAACCGAAATAGCCCGTCGCATGGTCACCGAATGGGGCATGAGTGAAATGGGCTTCATCGGATTCGGAAAAGAGGATGAACCATTGTTCCTCGGCAGGGAAATTGCACAACACAAGGATTATTCGGAAGATACCGCCCGTCGGATCGATGCCGAAGTCACCAAGATCCTCGAGTCTGCAATGGCGGACACCCGGTCCATTCTCACCGAGCACCGGGACCAGCTCGATACGCTGACCAATGAGCTCGTGGAGAAGGAGACTCTCGACGATGCGCAGATCCGCGTATTGTTGGGATTCGATCCGGCAGAACAGACGACAAGGTTTATTTGACCTAAAGAAGAGAGATACATGTCCAAAGACTCACGGTATACACGGAACTTTTGCATCATTGCCCACATAGACCACGGCAAGTCGACGCTTGCGGACCGCTTCATCGATATGGCGAAGCTGGTCAACTCGCGTGGTCCTATCCAACAGCAAATGTTGGACAACATGGATATCGAGCGGGAGCGTGGCATCACCATCAAGAGCCAGGCTGTCGCGATTCCCTATACCGCGGCCGACGGCCACGAGTACACGCTGAACCTGGTCGATACTCCGGGACACGTCGACTTCTCGTATGAGGTGTCGCGTGCGATCGGTTCGTGTGAAGGGGCCTTGCTGCTCATCGATGCCGCCCAAGGTGTCGAGGCGCAGACGCTGGCCAACATGTACATGGCCATGGAGTTGAATCTCGAAATCATTCCGGTGATCAACAAGATCGACCTTCCCAGCGCCGATATCGAGGCATGCAAGCATCAGATAGACCATGATCTGGGACTCGATCCCGACCTGGCCGCACTCGTATCCGCAAAGACCGGCCAAGGTGTGGACCAGCTCTTCGAGACGATCGTGCAATACATACCGGCACCCAAGGGCGATCCCAAGGCGGCGCTTCGGGCATTGATCTTCGACAGCCATTACGATGCGTACCGCGGTGTCATAGTCCACTTCCGTGTGTTCGATGGAACCATTTCGGAAGGCCAGGAGATCGTCCTCTACTCGACCGGGGCTGTCCATACGGTGGAAGAGGTCGGTGTATTCAAGATGGGTCTTGTCCGTACCCAGACCCTCAGTGCGGGTGATGTCGGCTACTTCATTGCGGGTATCAAGACTATCCGCGATATCCGCGTCGGCGATACGGTCACCGATGCAGCCAAGCCCTGCAAGACTCCCTTGCCAGGTTTCAAGGAAGTGAAGCCGGTCGTCTACTCCTCCATCTATCCAGTCGATTCCAACGATTACGAAGAGTTGCAGGAGGCGATCGATCGTCTGAAGCTCAACGATGCCTCCTTGGTCTACGAGAAGGACTCGTCCGCGGCCTTGGGCTTCGGTTTCCGTTGCGGGTTCCTGGGGATGTTGCATCTCGAGGTCGTCCAGGAAAGGATTGAGCGCGAATTCGACCTTTCCATCGTCTTCACCAGTCCATCGGTCAGGTACATCGTGCATATGAAGCAAGGCGATGATGTCCGCATCGACAACCCCCTCTCGTATCCCGATCCCATGAAGGTCGATTACGCCGAGGAGCCCTATATCCAGGCACAGATCATAACCCCCACCACGTATGTGGGGAATATCATCAGCCTTTGCATGGAGAAGCGTGGAATCCAGGTTGCCATGAACTACTTGGACGAGAAACGTGTCGAGCTTGTCTATGAGATGCCGTTGGCCGAGGTCCTCTTCGAGTTCTACGACCGTCTCAAGTCGGTCTCCCGTGGGTATGCCAGTTTCGATTACCATGTGATCGGCTATCGTAAGACCGATCTGGTCCGCCTCGATATCCTCGTCAATGGCGAGCCTGTCGATGCCCTCAGCCAGCTGGTGTTCCGTGACAGTGCCCAAGGCCGTGCCCGGATGGTCTGCGAACGCCTCCGCGAGGAGATCCCCCGACAGATGTTCAAGATTCCTATCCAAGGTGCCATCGGTGGTTCCATTGTCGCACGCGAGACGATCAGCGCATTCCGCAAGGATGTCACGGCCAAGTGTTATGGTGGTGATATCAGCCGCAAGCGCAAGCTGCTCGAGCGTCAGAAGGAAGGCAAGAAGCGCATGAAGATGGTGGGGAATGTCGAGATTCCGCAGCAGGCGTTCTTGGCGGTTCTTAAGACAACAGATTCCAATAAAAACTGACCTTCGCGAAAACGAGTGCATTACTGCGTACTCGTCGACTCACGTACACAGAGTACGTTCGTCTCCTCGGGCCTTGTCCTGCGCTCGTTTTCATTTCCAAACGGAGCGAGCGGAAAGGAACCCTGTTGAAGGTTCCTCTCCCGAGCGAGTGCAGGGAACGTAAGGTGAGATGCTCCACCTCCAGGTCCAGGGTCTGTCCTAGGGTGTCGAAACCTTTCATCGAAGGGACTGGAAAACAGCCTGCGCCTTGCGGCGTTCCTTGGCACTCACATAGACATACTATGCTCATGCCGTGCGGGCCTTGCCATACGCAGGCTCTTCGCGAAGGTCACTGGTCGGGGACCTGCGCCTAGCGGCGTTCCTTGGCATTCACATAGACATACTATGCTCAGGCCAGGACAGTCACGTAATAGTCGTTGAGGCTCGAACCCGAGTAGAGTAGGGCATAGAGGGCTTCCAGCACGACGAACTGGCGCTCAAGACCTTTGCTACGTACCAATTCACCCAACAACTTGATGGTTCGTAGTCCCTCGATCACCGTCGTGCTCTTGGGGTCGTTGGAAAAGCCTTTGCCGATCAACAGTCCCAACGTGCGGTTGCGGCTGAGGTCGTTCAGCGCGGTAAGCCCAAGGTCTCCCAGTCCGCAGTAGTTGAAGATTGTCTCCTCGTCGCAACCGTAGAGTTTGAGCATTCTCCGCATCTCGTTCACTGCCTTCGTCATGACCAGAAAGTCTACGTTGGGGGAACTGTAGCGTCCGGAGACGATACCGATCGCAATGGCATACATGTTCTTCAGGACGCTGAGGAACTCGACGGCCCGAATATCGTGCGAATAATCGAGGGTGATCCCGGTATCCTGCATGACGCCCTGCAATACGGTGTAGTCCTCGACCGAGCCACCGAAAGTCATGCCTGAGGGGTCGCCGTTCATCACCTCGACAGCGAATGTCGGGCCCTTCAATGAGCCGGTATGGGAAAAGGGAATCTGTTCGATGAGAAAGCTGCCGTCCTCGGCCAGTCCCTTGGAAAGGTTCACGATACGGATATCTTTTCGGGTATGGACGTAGATGTCCTTGCAGAACGACTCGATGGCTTTCGAGGGAATGGCAAGGAACAGCATGTCCGCTTGGTAGGTGCAACGGATATCGCCTGTGGCGACGATGTCGCCGTGGATATGACGACCGGGGAAGTATTTGGAATTCTGGTGCTTGGTGTTGATATCGACAATAACGTCCTCTTCTATGGTGTAGAGCGTAATGGCATTGTCTTCATTCCAGGAAAGACGTTGGGCGAGGGCAGTTCCGAACACTCCGGCTCCAGCAATGACGATCGATCTTTTGGGCATGGTTGGCCTCCAGTTGATGTGGGTGCAAGCGGTAACAAAACTAGATGGATGCAGTGTTGCCGACTCGATTCTGACACTATTTGTAATACTGTTTGTTGAACTTTGCAACACCCTACGAACGGCTAACGAGTTGTACCGGCATATACTTTGGACGTGAGTTCGTACCTGCTGTTCACCCGGGCCTTCTGGTATATCCTCCGGTTGTGGTTTGCCACAGTCTTAACCGAGAGGTCCAAAGCAATGGCAATCTCCTTGTCGCTTTTTCCCTGCAGCATGAGGGAGAGCACCTGTGTCTCCCGTGCCGAGAATGCGAAATCCTTGGCAAACCGCATGAGTGAACCCCGAAATCCTTCCGGAGTATCGGAGACATGGGGATGCTCGATCTCGTCCAACAAGATATCGAGACCCCTCCTCAACCGCTCCACCTTGGATCCTACCAATTCACGGTCGTGTGCAAAAGTATTGGCGACTGTCGCCAAAAGCATCTCGGCGCTGAAGGGCTTGGTGATATAGCTGACCACACCCTCGCGCAAGCTCTCGATCTTTTCCTCCAGGGAATCGCGGGCGGTGAGGAAAACCAGCGGAGTCGGATTGTCCGCGGTCCGTTGCTTGAGCGCAGTGAGAAACGCATGGCCATCCATGCCCGGCATCATGATATCGCTGATGATCAGGTCGACAGGAGTCTTGTCCAGGATTTGCAATCCCTCTTCTCCCGAGCAAGCCACCACCGCATGATACTGTTCACTGACCACGGAAGCGATATAGGAACGCATATCGGCATTGTCCTCCACGATTAGGATAGTCTGACTGTCATGTTGATGCCCAATTTGGTCCGATTGCGCCAAGGCATCGCCCGAATGGCCGAAATCCGTCGTATAGAGCTTGCCTGTCCGACTTGCCGTTACCTGCATGGAAAGGGTCCCGTTCGCATCGAAGCCTACCATGGAGGCTGGGAATAGCAACGAGAAGACACTCCCGCTTCCCTTGGTGCTTTCGACCGATACCGACCCATGGTATCCTTCGACAATGCTTTTGACCAGGGTGAGTCCCAAGCCGGTCTGTACCTGATCGCTTTCTCCCCCGATACTGTGGTACCGATCGAATACCATCTGTTGTTCGTTGGTGTCGATTCCCACACCAGTATCCGAAACCGATATGTGCAGGTCTCCATTTTCCTGCAACTCGGTATGCACCGACACATTCCCTCCCGGAGGGGTGAACTTCAAGGCGTTCGAAAGAAGGTTCATGACCAGCGCTTCCAAATCGTCACTTGTGATCGCAATCGTCGCTCGTTCTACCGGTTGTTCGAACCCTTCGGTCAAGCGGATGCCACGCTGCTCGGCGATCGGAACGAATTCACCTACTATCATGTGGAGCATGGTCGCCACAGGAAGCGGTTTCTCATGGAGGTTCGACCGAGGTTTTCCCAAGCGGAGCATGTGCGATACTTGTTTGAGCAGCCGCATGCTGTTGCGTTCTATGGTTTCGAGGATGCGGTCGTTGTGATGGATGGAATCACCGAATTTTCCTTGGCGAAGTTGCTGGGTCATGCCGAGGATGATCGTCAGGGGTGTGCGCAATTCATGGCTCATGTTCATGAAGAATTCGGTTTTTTCGGCATCGAGTCGCTTCAGGCGTTCGCTCTCCTGGTACGATCGTTGCCGGTCGAGTTTGATCCTGTTGTACCGGTTGCCCATGGCGAGGGAGAAGAGGATCGCCTGGAGGGAAAGTCCGATCGGTTGGTTGTACTGCATGAGGAAAGCGACGATATGTCCGTAGTTTTGCATGAAGGGAAATATGTTCATGGCATTGATGGATGTGAGGACCGCTGGCGGGATGAACGCGACCAATATGAGTATCGCCTCTGTCCTGATCCAAGCCATGGCTCGTACGATGGTGTAGATGAATATGATGTTCGTGTAGAACACGAACAACTCCCGGATGAAGTTCAATGGACCATGTGCCGGCGAACTTTCAGGCAACAGGAACTTCATGACGAGAAAGAACACCGTGTAACCGGCGATAGTATAGATGGAGGCCTTGTTCCATCTCGATAAGCGGGGAGCGTTGGTCTTCAGCGAGAAGAAATCCTCGAAAAACACCAGGAAGGTGATGAACAGGAGGTGGGTGATCACCGTCACCCGGTTGTAGGTGAGCTGGAAGATGAATCGGTCGAAGGCCGCGAAGGTCTGCAGGATGGTAAGCAACATCATGATGAACGAGAAGTAGGCGAACATCCTCTCCTTGGTGGAGATGGCCAGAAACACGGTGTAGGCGAGCAATCCCAGCAAGACTCCCAACGCCAGCAGGCCGATTATGAAGGGGAGGCTCCCTGTCGAGGAGTACTTGGGGGTGACGAGCCCGGCAGCCTCCAGTGGTATTGCCGATACGAGCAGCAGGACAGACATAAGGGGAACCTTGGGAATCCGGTCGAATCTCCTTTTGGTACCGCAGGTGGATCGGGACATGGGCATTCCCTCCATCGGTTCATGGGATACCACAGTATAACCGATGAAGGACCTAGGGTGGGAGTATAATTTGCTCCAACAACAAATAGCGGTCAGAACCTCCGTATCGGCCGCACCAGGTAGGTGAGGTTCTTGTTGTCCTGGTTTTGGACCCCAGTGGTGAAATTCAAGCTCCATGCCATTTCAACCGATGATTCCGATGAGCTCCAATAGTCGGCATCCGAAAAACTTCCCAGATTGTTCATATGCAAGTTCTTGTACAGCAGGTCCAATTCCTTCAACGAGGGGAGGTGCCAGATACCGCTGTCGTTGTACTCTATATCGTCACATGCATTGGCAGCCGAATTCTGGTTGCTGGCTTCAAACGCTTCCTGCAGTATCAGATCGGTATTTTCCTTCCCGGTTCCGATTTCGATCGAAGTCCCTCCGACTGCATCCATGAGCGTGTAGTCGTCGATCCACTTCATCGGTCCCATTTCCATGCCCGACACTTCCAGATAACGCCATGAATCGTTGCGATAATCATAGGCGGGTTTGTCATAAAAGATGATTCCTCCCTTGGGACCGGTATCCCTGAGGTTGTACAGGGGGCTCCACTTCGCATACACCGTCCAGGGTCCATGGGAACCGGAGGTTATGGTGAGTTCCATGGTTTCCAACGACACTTCGGTGAACCAACCGCCAAAATAATACCCGGTTCTGGTCGGCTCGGCGAATGTGATCGTGTCGCTCTCGATCGTGTAGGTTGCGGGATTTGCCGCGGAGTTGGTTCCCGAATTCAACACATAGGTGATTCCATACGCGGTCGGTGTCCACTTCGCATACAAGGTCTTGTTACCGTAGGTTCCCGCGGCGATGGCGGTCAACGGATCGCCCGTGAAGGCGCTGTCCTCGAACCAGCCGGCAAAATCGTAATAGTCCCGTGTGGGGTTCAGCAAGGGAACGGTATCCTCGATCGTATAGGTGGATGGATTGCCCGCATTGTTCGTTCCCGAATTCAATGTGTAGCCGATGGTGTAGGTGATGGGAATCCATTTTGCATACAGCACGATGGAGCCACTCGAACCGGTGACGATGCCTGTGGCTTCGCTCCCCGAGAAATCGGTTGTCGCATACCACCCGCCGAAGGTGTAGCCTGTTCGGGACGGCTCGGCAAACGTGATGGTGTCGCTCTCGATCGTATAGGTTGCCGGATTCTCCCCATTGTTCGTTCCTCCGTCGAGGTGGTAGGTGATACTGTAGACTACCGGCGTCCAGTGGGCATACAGCGTATGGTCACCGGTGCTTTGGAGAATCGTGGTTGCTGTGACGTGTGTACCGGTCCCACCCAAACCCGTAAACCATCCGGTGAGGGTGTAAGCGGTACGGGAGGTTTCGGGGAATGCTCCGTATTGCTGGTCGAAAGTCACATATTTGAAATCGGGACTTACCGTTGTTCCCCCTTGTGTATCGAGTGAAACGGTATAGGTGATCGGATCCCAATATGCATACAGGGTATGGTCCTGATAGTTGGTCACTGTCGATGTGGCCTCGATCAACTGGCCTCCACCATCTTCTTCTGTCCACCATCCGCCGAAATCATATCCGGTTTTGGTCGAGGTGGTGGTGGCGAGACTTCCATACGCACAAGCATAGGTGACCGTCTTGAATGCGACGCTCGGATCGGTACCGCCCTGCGCATCGAAGGTCGCCGTGTAGGTATTGGCTATCCAATTGGCATAGAGGGTATGGTCCGAAGCTGTTGTGACCAGCGTGGAGGCATCGACCGATGTGCCTCCTCCTCCGGCGGCCGTATACCAGCCGGAGAAGGTATAACCGGTACGGGAGGTAATTGCCAGCTCCCCATAGGGGGCGTCGTACACCACTTCCATGGACTCGGGGTCGGAAGGGGCTCCCGATTGGGCATCGAAGGTAACGGTATAGGCGAGTGGCGACCAGTGGGGATGTAACTGGTGGTCCGCGGCTGTGGCGACCGTGCTGGTTGCGGTAATCCGTGTTCCACCACCATCGGCTGCCGTGAACCAGCTGTCGAACACGTAGCCTGCACGCGCGGAGGAGATGGTCGCCAAGATCCCGTACGCATTGTCGAACGTAACGGTAGCAGTGGTTTGGGAGAGGTCCGTTCCTTGTGTATCAAGGAAAGTGACTGTGTAGGAATTCGCGGTCCACTGGGCATACAGTGTGTGGTCGGCCGCTGTGGCCAGAACGGTTGTTGATTCGACTTTGGTGCCACCGGTCGATGCGGTGAACCAACCGTCGAAGCTATACCCGGTGCGTGTCGTGGTGGCTAGATCGCCGTAGGATGCGTTGAAGGTTACCGATCTTGACGTTGGCACAGGTGCGGAACCTCCCTGGGAATCGAAACCTACGATGTAGGTGTTTGCCGTCCATTTCGCATACACCGTATGGTCGGCAGTTGTCTCGACCACCGTTGTGGGTTCGACTTTGGTCCCTGTTCCCCCCATGCCGGTATACCAACCGGCCAATGTGTAGCCGGTTCGGGTTGTGCTTGCCAGCGGACCATAGGTGGAATTGAAGGTCACTGTTTTTGCCGTGGGATCGGCTGCGCTCCCTCCCGACGTATCGAAGGTCAACGTGTAGCTGTCGGCGGTCCATGTGGCGTACAACGTGTGGTTGGCCGCGATACGTGCGATCGAAGTGGATTCGACCAACGTGCCGGATCCTCCTGCCCCGGTATACCAGCCCGAGAAGGTATAGCCGGTGCGGCTCGTGGTGGCAAGTGCTCCATAGGGATCGTCATATGCTACGGTCTTGGTTGCCGGGGTTGCCGGAAAGCCTCCTGAGGCATCGAAGCTGATGGTATAGGTGTTCGCGCTCCATTTGGCATACAGCGAGAGGTCGCCGGTTGATCCCAACGGAATGTCGGGTATGGCTGAACCGGAGAAGGCCGCATCACCATACCACCCCTCGAATGTATAGCCGGTTTTTGTTGGTGATGCCAACGTGATGGTTGCCGTTGCGATCGTATAGGTGCCGGGGTTGCTTGCGTTGTTGGTTCCACCATCAAGCAGGTAGGTGATTCCATAGGTGCTGGCTGCCTTGTAGGCATAGAGGGTGTGGTCACTGGCTGTGCCTACCGCGGTGGTTGCCTCTATCTTGGTTCCCGCTCCATTCGTTGCCGTATACCACCCGTCGAATTCATATCCGGTGTCGGAGAAGGTTGTGGTTGGCAAAGTTCCGTATACGGCACCGAAGGTTACGGTCGAGGTTGGTGGCAACGGAGCGGAACCTCCTTGTGCATCGAAGGTCACGAGATAGGTATTCGCACTCCATTTTGCATACAAGTTGATGTCTCCCAGTGATTCCGCGGGTATTTCGGTCAGTGCAGGTTCGGTATGGCCGGCGTCGCTGAACCATCCTGCGAAGGTATAGCCCTGGCGGGACGGATCATGCAGGGGAATCGCAGCGCTTTCGGCTGTGTACGTCGATGGATTGTCGGCGGCATTGGTGCCACCGTCGAGTTGATAGGTGATGGTGTAGGTGCGTTCAGGTTGTTCCGGACAACTTACCATCAGCAACACGGTGATGATGATGACAAGCACCGCAACAATTGTATTTCTGGTTGGCATACGAATACTCCTTCGACCTGTCCGACATACCGGTTGCGGAGAACAAGACGGGGCATATGCATTGGTTGGACCGGATGGGCACACATCTGCATGGACATCGTAGACCGGCGACCAGCGTGTGCACAGGTGGATACCTTACCCAATCCGTTGGGTAATCGTACCTAAGCGTTGTTGAAACCGCCACAACTTGCTAGACCCCTACGCATCGCCTGTATTGGTGCTTTTCAGGATACATGGAGGAACCAGTGACAAATCCGGATGAAAGTAATGGCGACCTTGCATGAACCGGGGTATACTCGAAAAATATGATAAAAGAGTTGAAACACTACAAGTTGACGATATTGCTCATGTTGGTGCTCCTTCCATCATTCATTGCGGTCAGTCTCCTCAATTACGTGGTGCAAAGAGATTCGATCCGTGAAGAATTGATCACATCCTCCTTGCCATTGGTTCGTGATCTCATAGATTGGGAAATCAGCACAAGGTTGCAGGATCCGCTTCTCGCATCATCGCTGATGGCACGGGATACATTCTTGATCGATTGGATACTGGATGGTGAAGCCGATCCCAAAAGGATAGAGAGATATCTGGATGCCATACGTCTCGAACACGGGTTCGATACGGCATTCTTTGTTTCGGCCAAGACCTTGCGCTATTATACCTACCAGGGAGTACATAAGCAAATCGATACTGCCAATGCACATGACATCTGGTATTATGATTTTATCGACTCCGGCGAAAGTGTTGAACTCGATGTCGATACTGATGAAGTGAGTGCCGGAAAACTTACCGTATTCATAAATTATCGTGTTGAAAGCTCTGCTGGTGAACTTCTCGGAGTCGTTGGCGTGGGTGTGGAAATGTCCAATATCGCGGCTCTTCTGCAGAAGACCCAGAGGACGTATGGACGTGTGGTCTACATGGTCGATGAATCGGGCTTGGTGCAAGCCCATTCGGATATGAACATCATCGAGAAACGAAACATCCGCACATCGCTTGGGATCGATAGGATTGCGGATTCCATCTTGGCTTCAAAAGAGGACACCCTTGATACCTCCTACGATGGGGAGAGTGGAAAGGTGCTTTTGACCTCCCGGTATATTCCGAATATCAAATGGTACATCATCGTGGAACAAGATGAGAGTGTTTCCCTCCAGATTGTGCGGGTAATGCTTATACGGACAATCCTGATTGGTCTCATAGCATCTGTCCTGGCGTTGATAATCAGCATCAGGGTAGTCAACAAGTATAACCAGAATCTCAAGGACTCCTCGCGGCTCGACCATCTGACCCGGATCAGCAACAGGATGGAACTCGACCAAAAGCTTCTCGCGGAATTTGCCTCGTGCAAGCGTAATGGAGGAACATTTTCGATATTGATGATCGACCTGGACAACTTCAAGGATATAAACGATACCTACGGACATATTGCTGGAGACGAAACCCTGATCCATTTTACCAAAGTGGTGAACGCCTTGAAAAGGCCAACCGATATTTTTGGACGTTGGGGAGGTGATGAGTTCCTCCTGGTTCTGCCAAGGACTTCCGGTACTGAAGGTGTTTCGATAGGGAACCGACTTCGGTCCAGGATCGCCGGGAGTGATGAATTCCCCAGCTTCATGGTAACGGTCAGCGTAGGGGTTGCGGAATTGAAAGGGAACGACACCTTGGAAAGCCTCCTCTCTCGCACCGACAAGGCCCTCTATAAGGCTAAAGTTGCTGGCAAAGACCAGGTTTACCTGCAGGAATGACCGGTAGCCCGGTATAGCACTCCCAGGGAACAGAATTTTGGAGTCGAATGGGTATGGCGAAAATTCCATTTGACAGCTGAAAATCTATAGCTATATGTAAAAATATATACAATATACAGATAGTATCATCCACCTTTTCGTGTAAACGTTTACAAATTTTTCTTGACATCTGGCCGAACCCATGTGAACATGGATATATGCAAGGAGAGACGGCTGTGAGAAACGTAGTGCTGTCAATGAAAGACATAGACAAACGATTCGCCGGCGTCCATGCGCTCAAGGGTGTAGACTTCGAGTTGCGCGAAGGAGAGATCCATGCTCTGGTCGGTGAGAACGGAGCTGGGAAATCGACCCTCATGAAGGCGCTGACCGGAATATTTCCGAAGGACTCGGGTGAAATCCATTTCATGGGAAAACTGTTCAATCCGCAAGGTCCACGGGAAGCCTTGGACGCGGGAATAGCGATAGTACACCAAGAGTTGAACATGATGGAGCACCTTACGGTTGCACAGAATCTGTTCATCGGTCGGGAAGCGACCAAGCGCAACGGATGGTTTTTGGACGAAAAGGAACAAAATAGACGTGCCGCGGATTTGTTCAAGCGGTTGAATATGCAGATCGACCCCGAAGAGAAGATGAGCAATCTTACGGTCGGGAAACAGCAGATGGTCGAAATCGCCAAAGCGGTTTCCCATAACCTGAAGGTCCTCGTCCTGGACGAACCCTCGGCTGCGTTGACCGAACGCGAGATATCGGACCTGTTCGTGATCATGCGGGATCTGGCCTCGAAGGGTGTGGGCATGATCTATATCAGCCACCGCCTCGATGAGATCGGGGTGATCACCGACCGGGTCACCGTGCTGCGGGACGGGGAATATGTCGGTACCAAAGAGACCAAGGAGCTGACCAAGGAAGAGATGATCAACATGATGGTCGGCCGGGTCATCTACGAAAAACCCAAGAGCAAGAGCAATGTTCCCCCCGATGCACCGGTTGTGTTGAAGGTCGAGAACCTCAATGCCGGCAAGTTGGTGCAGAATATCTCCTTCGAGCTGCGAAGGGGAGAGATACTGGGATTCGCCGGTCTCATGGGTGCCGGGCGTACCGAAAGCATGCGGGCCCTGTTCGGAGCCGACAAGGCTTCCGGGAATATCTGGGTGAATGGTCGCAAGACTATCATCGAAAGCCCCAGGGATGCCGTACGAAACGGTATCGGGTACCTTTCCGAGGACCGCAAGCGGTTCGGTCTGGCAATCAAGTTGTCGGTAGCTGAGAATGCCGTCATGGCATCGTATGAGGACTTGTGCCCGGGTTTGTTCCTGCCGCGCAAGGAGATCCAGAAGGTGGCCACCGAATATGTGGAGAAGCTGAAGGTGAAGACCCCTTCGCTCGACCAGTTCGTGAGGAACCTTTCGGGTGGAAACCAGCAGAAGGTTGTTATCGCAAAATGGCTGATCAAGAACAGCTCGGTCCTGATATTCGATGAACCCACACGCGGTATCGACGTCGGAGCGAAGAGCGAGATATACCACCTGATGAACGACCTGGTCAAGGAAGGCAAGTCGATCATCATGATCAGTAGTGAATTGAATGAAGTGTTGCGGATGAGTGACCGGATCGCAGTCATGTGCGAAGGAAAGCTCACCGGATTTCTCGATATCGAAGAGGCGACCCAGGAGAATATCATGGCCCTGGCGACCCAACGTGGATAGGAGTCACCCCATATGGAAACAACAGATACTGTGGAGTTGAAAGAGAAGGGCAACGGGTTGAGCATGCAGAGGCTGCTCGCACCGCTGGCACTGGTGATCGTATATGCGTTCTTCGCACTGTTCGGCAGGAACTTCTTTTCCTATACGACGTTGGTCAATATTCTCGATTCCTCCTACTACATCGGGTTCATCGCTATCGGTGTGACATTCGTTATCATAACCGGAGGCATCGACCTGTCGTGCGGAACGGTCATGATGGCCGCGACAATCATCGGTGGAACCGCTTACAAGACCTGGGGATGGCCCATGTGGGTCTCGTTGCTGCTGATCCTGTTCGTATCCACCTCCTTCGGGTTGTTCAACGGAATCATGGTGAGCCGACTGGGCTTGCCACCGTTTATCGCCACCTTGGGAACCATGATGATCAGTTTGGGTATCGGATCCATCGTCTCGAATGTGCGTAGCGCGACATTCCCGGCACGTGGTGCCGACGACAGCTGGTTCAAGGGAATCTTCAAATTCATAGCCGAGGACAATTCATCGTATCCCACGGGAGCGTTGGTCCTGTTCGGCATGGCCTTCATAGCCTTCATTATCCTTACACGGACCAAGATGGGCCGGTATATCTTCGCCGTAGGTTCCAACAAGGAAGCCGCACGCCTCAGTGGTGTGAACGTGGCCAAGTGGGAAATGATGGCCTATGTGGTCAGCGGATTCCTCGCCGGTGTCGGTGGTATCGCGTTCGCAGCTGTCTATACGACAGTCATGCCGGCCCAAGGGCAGGGATTCGAACTCTATGCGATCGCCGGAGCGGTAATCGGTGGTACGAGTCTCAGCGGTGGTGCCGGTTCGGTGTTGGGTACCATGATCGGTGTATACATCATGAGTGTATTGCGTGCCGGTCTGCCTTCCATGAACCTGCAGTCGCAGTACCAGACCTTCTTCACCGGTGTGGTCGTCCTTGGCGCGGTCTTGCTCGATATCTACCGGACCAAGAAGTCGACCGAAGTACGTATCCTCTCTCCCTCGGCCAAATACAAGGAAGACATGCAGGTGCGTATCGCCCAGCTGAAGACCGAGGAAGCGAATGCCGATGCGGGTCGCAAGGCCACGTTGCAGGCCCAGATAGCGTCCGCAAAGGCGGAACTGAACAAGACCTATGCGAAGATGAAGCGTGATGAGAAGGCCCAGGCCGTTGCTCTGCGCAAGGAAGAGAAGGGTTTCGAGAAACGATGACAGCAGTTTGCTGCTCGTTTGAATATACAGATTATCCGGGGGCGTATGCCCCTGGAACAAACAGGAGGGTATCTATGAAAAAAACCTTAGTCGTACTTTTGGCTCTGGTTGTTCTTGCCTCTGGCACCTTGTTCGCTCAAGGTACACAAGAGGCTGGCAAGCCGTACATCGCTGTTGTTTCAAAGGGTGAACAACACGACTTCTGGCAGCAGGTGAAGTTGGGTGCGAATGCAGCCGCCGAGACTTACAATGTGGATATTACTTTCGAAGGTCCTCCTTCGGAAAGTGATGTGCAGATCCAGGTCGAAATGTTGAACAACGCAATGGCAAAGAACCCCGTGGCAATCGCCTTGGCGGCTCTCAATACCAGCAGTGTCCTAGACCAGCTCCAGCAGACAAAGAACCAGGGAATTCCCGTAATCGGATTCGACTCCGGTGTCCCCGAAGCTCCAGCTGGTTCGATTTGGGCAAATGCCTCGACAAACAACTATGCGGCAGCCGGTATGGCAGCCGAGAAGATGTTTGAAGTCATCAAGGGCCGGATCGAAGCTGCGACCGATGCGAAGCCTGTGAAGCTCGTGGTCATGAACCAGGATGCTTCCGGTGAATCGTTGCTCAGCCGTGGTAAGGGATTCCGCGACACCATGGTCAAGCTCATCGACGAGCAGACCAAGTTGTCCAAATCCGATATCGCTGTGACCGGCAATACCGCTTACATCGCTGCCGACAGTCCGAAGACTGGCAAGAAAGTCATCATCGACATGATCGTTCCCGCATCCGCGGCAATGACCGACGCGACCAATGCTGCCCAGGCAGTGTTGAACAGAGTCTCTTCCGACAACGTTCTTGGAATCTTCTGTTCCAACGAAGCGACCGTCAAGGGTCTCTTAGCCGCAACCAACGATGGTGCGACCTTGAAGAGCAATGCTGCGCTCAAGAATGTGGTTGTCATCGGTTACGATGCCGGTGCCGCACAGAAGAACGCAGTGCGCAACCAGTACTTCCTCGGTTCGATCACCCAGGATCCGTACCAGATCGGTTACAAAGCTGTTGAATTGGCATACAAGGCCTACAAGGGCGAACCTGTTGCCGACGTCGACACTGGTGCCAAGTTCTACAACTACCAGAACATGGATGATGCCGATATCTCTGGCTTGATCTACGATTGATGAACAATGAGAAGACGCCAATTCGGGCGTCCGACTGAATTTCAGACGGGGGTCCCCGGCACCTATGCTGGAAGGACCCCCATTTTTCGAGGGGAATACCATGGTTGACGTGTATGGAGCAGTGACAATCAAGGATGTCGCACTATCGGCGGGCGTGTCGATAGCGACGGTTTCCCGTGTCCTGAACCATAACCTCTCGGTCACCGAAGATACCCGCAAGCGTGTGTTGCAGGTAATGGAGGAACTCGGGTACAACCGCAACGAGGTTGCCCGCTCCCTCAAAGTCCGGCAGACCAGGACAATCGGTATCATCGCACCGGAGTTGAGCAACGTCTACTTCATGGAAGTCGTGGAAGCCATGGAGCGTATCCTAGCCCCCAAGGGCTATACGATGATCATCGGCTCTTCGAACGATTCTGTGGCTGAGGAGAAGCGCAAACTGCAGGTGCTGGTGGAACGCAACGTCGATGGATTGGTCGTCATGCCGGCAGGCGCGGAAGGGGGTCACTTCCTGAGCAAGGCTGTGGCGAATATTCCCATGGTCATGGTGGACCGGCGTATTGTCGGATTGGAAGTCGACTCGGTGTTGACGGACAACCGCTATGGGGTGCATCAGATGATCCACGCGCTGAAGTGCGAAGGGTTCCGTCGGATCGGATTCATCGGTGGAGATCCCGAGATCCACACCGCCCGCGAACGGCTCCAAGGGTATCTCGAGGCTATGAACGAGTATGGACTACCTATCGAGGAACGGTTCGTGCTCCACCGAGGAGCGATGAACCAGAGTGCCGGCAGGGAGTTGATACAACGTGCCTTGGCCGAACCCGACCACCCCGAAGCCTTTTTCATAGCGAACGATTCGTTGCATCTCGGAGCGACAACCTATGCCATGCAATCGCTTTCCACCGAAGAGCAATCGAAATTGGTATTCGCAAGCTTCGACTATCTCAGTTACGCACCGTTGTTGAAATTATGCCACTACGCCGTGGCACAACCGCTCGAACGAATCGGGCAGGAAGTGGCTGCGTTGCTGCTCAAGCGGCTTAACGGAGACAAGGAAGGGTTTCCCGAGCATGTCATGCTTCGTCCTGAAACCAAGATCATGACCGCGAATGGAGGGCTCCCCTTCGAGACGAAGGTGATGATCGAGGATTGACTTCAGCGGATTTCAGCTTGTATCTTCTCAATCACCGAAGCGTTCAGATCATACAATTCACTGTTCTCCATTGAAGTACCACTTCGTTCAATTAGTATCATTTTTGCGCCAGGCACCATGATGGTCGTATGCCAGATCCCTTTTGGGATAGTGTAGACCGTATGTTCCTGCATTGCGACAAGCTCCACAGCAGAGGCAAATGGTAGCGTATCGTCATAGCAGAGAAGCGTGCATGCGCCGGTCAGCAGAACGAACGACTCGTCGGTTTCATTGTGACGCTCCAGCGTCCGTAACGTCGAGATATCGTTGGCCTTCTTATAGTTCTTGATACCGATAACCCATTCGCCCTGGTCATAGACCAGATGCAAACCATCACCATCGAATTGCTTGCTCTCAACCATTGTGTGTTTCATGTCGATCAACCCTTTACCGCCCCTGCGGTCATACCTGTAATCAATTGTTTTTGGATAAAGAAGAAGAGGATGATAACCGGCAAAGCACTGATAATTCCTCCCGCTGTCAACAACCCCCATTCGATTCTGAATTCGCCGATCATATTCTGGAGCGCGATCGGAATTGTCCTGATCTTGCTGCTGGTAAGGATAGCCGCATACAAGTACTCGTTCCATGCCGTGATGAAGATGTAGATACCGGTACTGACGATACCTGGCATAGCCACCGGTATGATTATCCGCACCAGAGCCCCGATTCTTGAACAGCCATCGATTTGTGCGGCTTTGTCCAGATCAATGGGGATGGCATTGAAGAAACTGGTGAGCATCCAGGTGGAGAATGGAATGGTGAAGGTGGAATAGGCGATGATCAATGCAAAATGGGTGTCCATAATCCCAACGACCCGCATCATGACGAACAACGGCACGATCAAGAGCATAATCGGAAACATGTTGATAATAAGGAATTGCATGAGAAGCGGATTCCGTCCCTTGAACTTGAAGCGTGAGAAGCTGTAGCTGGCGGGAACAGTGATTCCCAACCCCAGCAGGGCGGTGAACAGTGCAACCAGCAGACTGTCCAGGATATTCGATGTGAAATCGAGTTTGGTGAATAGCCGGGTGTAGTTCTCTCCGGTCGGATGTTCGGGAAAGAAGCGGAATTCAGCCCTATACAAGTCTGTCTCGGGAGTAATCGAGGATATGAAGGTCCAAAGGTAGGGACCAATCGCGAATAGGACAATCAGAAGGATCGGCAGATAGGTACCCAAGGCCATTCGCAGGGGGTGGTGTGTTCGTTTCATGTCAATCCTCCTGTGACTTGAGTATGTTGCGTACATATCCGGTCACGATAATCATGAGCAGGATAGTGAGCAACACCGCAATGGTCGATGAATAGCCGAAATCCATTCCCTTGTAGGCCTTGATGTACGAGTAGACGGGCAGGGTATAGGTGCTGTAGCCGGGTCCCCCTCCTGTCATGATGAGGATGATGTCGAGGGAATTGGCCACCCATATGGTTCTGAGGAGAATGGTGGTGAGGATGACCGGCTTGAGCATGGGAATGGTGACATTGAAGAATCGCTGGCTCTTGGTCGCGCCATCGATCTCAGCCGCTTCGTACAGTTCGTCGGGAATCGCCTGCAATCCTGCGAGAAGCATGATGGCGAAGAAGGGGAACCCCTGCCATATGAGGGCAACGATTATGGACCCCATGGCTGTAGAGGTCTGTGCGAGAAATGGAATGAACTCCTTGATCAAACCGAACTTCGCAAGGAGTTGGTTGATCAGGCCATGGTTGCCGTCATACATCCACCGCCACATGAGTGCGGTGATGACGCTGGGCGTCACCCATGGAACGAGAATAAGCGAACGGGCTATGCCGCGTCCGGCAAACCGGCGGTTCAGCAGCAGGGCTGTGGTGAATCCCAGCAGGAATTGGAACACTATGATGCTGACAATCCAGACGAACGTATGTAGCAAGGATGAAGCGAAAAGCGGGTCGGAGAGGGCTGCCTTATAGTTTTCAAATCCGATGAACCCCTTTTCTTGAGGTTTATACAGAATGTACTGGGAAAAGCTGTAGGTGATGGTCTGGAACATCGGTAGGAATATGATGGCGATGGTTATCGCAAGGGCCGGTGTAACCAATGCGTAAGGTAACAGGTCCCTCTTCTTTCGTAACGGTGTTTGTCCCATGATCGTCTCCGTTGACAATGAAAAATTCTAGTGGAAGCGGATTCGGGGGTATCTGCATACCCCCGAAACACTGATGCCTTATTTGGCGAAGTGGTCTTCGATCGACTGCATCATCTGCGTGCTGGTGATCTGTCCGGCAAAAGCCTGTTGCATGAGAGCAGGCCAGAGCGATTCGACAAATTCACTGACGCCGGGATGAGCCGGAAGCACTCCGGCAAATTCGGCACTGTCTGTGGTGGCTTTCAGGAAGCGGTCCGCATCTGCGGATGCATTGCTCTTGTTGACCGATACCTGTCCACTGGACTTCTGCCAGATTGCGTTGTTCTCGGCTTCTGCGAGGAAAGATGCCCATTTGAAAGCTGCATCGGGAACTTTGGTTGCGGCAAATATCGCGTTTTCCTCGTCACCGAAGGATGTCCAGTAGCCTTCCGCACCCTTGGGTACCGGAGCTGCACTGATCTTGTCGCCCAAGACCGCTTCCAATTCCTTGGCGCTTCCCAGGTGGTGGATCGTCATGGCAGTCTTGCCGGATTTCATGTTGGCTATGACTTCGACGAACCCGTCGCTGGGCGTTGTCGGGGGGCTGACCTTATGTTTGGTATAGAGATCGATGAACCACTGGTTCGCGGCGATCGCCTGGGGTGTGGTCAACTTGGAGTTTCCGTTCGCGTCGAAGAACTCGGCACCGCTGGAAAGTACGAAGGTTCCCCACCAGTCGTGGCCACCACGAGCTCCGCGGATACCGAAACCGTATACGTCCACGATACCATCCCCATTGAGATCCCGGGTCAACTTCTTCGCGACATCGAGGAACTCCTCACGGGTTTTCGGTACTGCAAGTCCCAACTCCTCGAACATGTCGGCACGGTAGTAGAGGTACAGGATTACCATCTGCAACGGCATATAGTACTGTTTGCCGTCCGAATGACGGGTGAGTTCCCAGATACGATCATGGATATCGTCCTTGCCGTCCCAGTCTGCGATATAGTCATCCAATGGAAGAAGTGCTCCCATTTCGACCAACTGGGGTTGCCACCACAGTTTCACTTGGGCCACATCTGGTGGATATCCACCGGCAATCGAGGTAAGCAGCTTCTGGTTGTAGGTGTCCCAGCTGATGCGTTCCGGCTCGATCTTGATTCCCGGGTTCTCCGCCTCGAACTTCTCGATCAATGGGTTCAAAGCTGTCTCGGGATTGTCGAAGTGATACCAGAACTTGACGACCTGTACTTCGTCCGTCTTCTCCTTGCCGCCTTGGGCAAAGGCGAATGAACCGACGATAAGCAGGATCAAAGCCACAGCGATAACTCTTTTCATACGTTCCTCCTGTTATTTTTGCTTCAGGACCAGCCTGACTTGCTTTACGATATCGGAATAGGTCAAATGGTACTTCTCCAAGATTTCCTGGGGTTCTCCAGATTCCCCGAACGTGTCGAGTACTCCGACCATTCGAAGGGGAGTGGGCAGGTTTTTCGCAAGAACTTCCGCAACGGCTCCTCCCAGACCGCCCAGTACGGTATGTTCCTCTGCGGTCACAACACAACCACATTCCTTCGCACTCTCGATTATTGTGTTCTCATCCAACGGTTTGATGGTATGCATGTCTACGATTTTCGCCTTGATACCATCGGCAGCCAGGATCGAGGCGGCTTCCAATGCGGCTGGGACCATTGCCCCCATGGCGACGATCGCCACATCCTTTCCATCGCGAAGGATCCGGGCCTTACCTATTTCAAAGGGATCATCGGCACCGGTGACCACTGGGGACGGTATCCGTCCAAACCGGAGGTAGACAGGGCCATCCATCTTCGCCGCAGCGATGGTTGCCTTGTAGGCTTCGTTGGCATCGCAGGGAACCAGTATGGTCATGTTCGGAATCAACCGCATGAGCGCCACATCCTCAAAAGCCTGGTGGGTCGCTCCATCGGCACCGACGCAGACTCCTCCATGGCTTGTGGCTATCTTCACATTGGCATTGTTGTAGGCAACATTCACGCGTATCGCTTGGTTGGCCAAACTGGTCGTGAAGACTGCGAAGGTGCTGGTGAAGGGGATCTGACCGTCGATCGCCATTCCTGCCGCGGTCCCGATCATGTCCGATTCCTTGATACCCATTTGATAGAACCGTTCGGGGAACCGTTCCTTGAATTTTCCAACTTTTATCGCATCGGTGAGATCTGCGGTCAACACCACTATCCGATCATCTTGCGCTCCGATATCGGCAAGGGCATCACCAAAAGCATCGCGCATCGCTTTATTTCCACTATACATGTTCTACTCCTTCTCTGTGCTATGCCCGGTTGGCAATCGGAAAGTCCTTGAACCGGTTGTTTGTACCCACCGCCTCGAGAGCCGCTTCAGTCTCCGCATCGTTGGGGGTATTGCCGTGCCATTTCGCATCCCCTTCCATCGAGGGAACGCCTTTCGCCATGATGGTGTTGCCAATGATTGCTGTCGGTTTCCCCTTGGTCGAGGCAGCTTCCGACAGTGCCGCTACGATACTGGCGGTGTCGTGTCCATCGATTTCCACCACATGCCAACCGAACGCTTTGATCTTGTCTGCCAGCGGTGCGATTCCCATGATATCCTCGACTTTCCCGTCGATCTGGATGTTGTTGTAGTTTATGAAGGCACAGATTGTGTCTAGCTTGTAGTGTGCGGATGTCATGAAGGCTTCCCAGACTTGGCCCTCCTGCAATTCCCCATCGCCAAGAATGACATATACCCGACCTTGGGAAACCCGTTTGCGCAGGGAGAGGGCGATACCGTTCGCAACTGGGAATCCTTGGCCCAGGGGTCCGCTGGAGGTCTCGATATATTCCGGCATGGCCTTGCGAGCGGGATGCCCTTGGAGACGACTTCCCATTCGACGGTGTGTCGCCAGTTCTTCCAGTGGAATGAGTCCGCTGCGGGCCAAGGCCGCATACCAGACGGCACAAGTATGACCATTGCTCAGGACAATCCGGTCACGATCCGGGTCTGTCGGATCGAGATCGTCGTATTGCATGGCCCAGCCATAGAGGGCAGCCATGTAATCGGCCAGTCCGAGAGCTCCACCAATGTGTCCGGAACCGGCATGATGGATCATCCTGATGGTATCGCGGCGAAGTTGTTGCGCAAGGTCGGTCAATTTCTGAAGATCTGCATTACCTTGCATGCGTTTCTGTTTCATATGTCTCCTCACTATTGTCTGTCATGTGTGCCGTCTCTGGCACTGGATTTCCAATTCTGCGTTTGCGAGAGTTGTCCATGTGGATATCCATTGCCTGCATCGCTCGTTGGGGGTCCTTGGCTTGCAAGGCCAGCACGATCTGTCGATGTTCCTCCAGGCTATGTTTGACTACCACCGAGTAATTCTCCTTGAAGTCCTTGTTCATGGTGATGATTTCGGGAGTAATGAGAGTGATCAGCGATTCAAGGACCGTATTGCAAGTCCCCTTGGCGATGGCGAGGTGGAAGAGGTGGTCCTCTTCCAATGTCGGCTTGCCCTCCGTATAGGCTTGTTTGAAGTTCTCATGTGCTTGGACAATCCGTTCGATATCCTCAGGAGTACACCTGATGGCCGCCAAGCGGGCGGACTCTATTTCAAGTGGTCGTCTGGTCTCCATGAGAGAGGCAATATCATGTTCCTTGAACCGAAGGATATTGTTTATGATGGCATCGAGCGTAATGGGTTTGATGGGGGAAACATAAATACCTTTCTGCGGATAGATGACAATGACGCCATAGTGTTCCAGCCGCTGCAGGGCAATCCGTACATAGCCCCTGGTGGTTCCCAGCGATTCGGCAAGGACGCGCTCGGAAGGCACTTTGCCTCCGCTTGAGATGGTTCCATCGTGCAACATTGCTTGTATGCTTCGAATAACACGATCTGTCGGGTGTTCCTTCTGGTTGTCGATCACCAGGTCCTCCTTGCATGATCCAACTGGTTAACCAGTTGGTATGGAAGTAGTGTACCACTGGTTAACCAGTAATGCAAGAAAATATTTTTCCTGTCTGGAAGGTGCGGATGGGAAGCTGCCACGCTGTTCGATATAGCGGTTACCGATAGGATATGTTGAACTCCAAAGTGTTGAAACCTTGGTGAAAAATGGCCGGTTACTTTCCAGGCTTCCTATCGAAGAAGGGGTCCTTGCTACCGATCGAAAGCGGGATACCGTATACGATGCGAACATCGTTCCCCAACAGGTTCAACTCCCGCACAGCCATACCGATCGAGAACATGACGCGGTTGTCCACACGTGCATCCATGGCAACGCTCACCGCCGAACCGACAGCGATACCGAGGTCACCGGTGTTGAATGAGCACGGATGGTCGGGGTGTTGCCGCTTTTCATCGCAATCTGCAAAACCACACAACCCGCAGGGATGCAAACCCATGGGATCGATCCTGGTTCCAAGAAGCACCAGACCGTCCGATAGTTCAAGATTGTCCGCATCGCGTTGGAAGAACTTGCCGGCACCTGAGGTTTCGACCATGGTCCTCATGTGGGATGCGATCGTCTTGCGGGTTTCGGCGTCGACAATTGCAGCGACCAACGTATCCTTTCCTTTTGCCTTCGGTGCGGTACGTGCGGCCGTGACCATTCGTTTGGCCACCGCTGTCGCAGCCTCCTGGCGGACTTCCTCTTCAAACACCACAGACATGTTCGGCCTCCTGTGGGGATAGTATAGCATTCTTTGAAATATTTATGGAGGTTGTGTGTGTTCGATGATATACTGCCTCAATTAAAAATACTTGAGGAGCCCGTAATGAAAAAGACACTTATTTTGGTGTTTGGGATATTGTTCTGTATTTCTCTCTTGTTTGCTGGTTCGACTTCAACGAATGTACAAAAGATCCATTCTGTGGATTCCGATGTATATGAGGCAATTCTGTATCTGTACATAGCAGAAGGGTATGCATTGCCTTCGACAGCCGGTCCGTGGAGTGCCGATGAACTGCTGAAAATGCTTGCAAGAGTCGATAGGTATAAGTTGAACCGAGGAGCCACTGCAACATATGAGTATGTGCTGAAAGCATTGGAAGAGGATAGCAAGGCAGTGAAGTTCGGTTTGGATATAGCTCTCGAAGGGTATTATCATACGGATACGGAAAACTTTACCAAGGAAGCGGATTGGATACTGGGTTTCAATGAGCGTAGGCCATTGTTGGATTTGGTTTTGGAAACTTGGCCGTCCGAGCATTTCTATGGATATTCGTCTTTACCAATAGCGAATAATTGTTTCAATGGTTATACAGCTGATGAAGGTATCGTTTCGACTTTCTTTGGGAAGAATGCATTTACTTCCAATCTCATAATTCTTCCACCCGCAACATTGAGTGATCTGGATTTCAATATACCCTTCCGTGCTTTTGGGGCTATCGGGGGTGAAGGTTGGAGTTTACAGATTGGACGAGACAAATTGTCTTGGGGTCCTGGAGAAACGGGAAATTTTATTGTGGGAGACCATCTTCTGTATCATAATTTGGGCAGACTCACTACGTATGGCAAGAATTTCAAATATACCTTCGCCACATCGTTCTTTCCTCATCCAGCTGAATATTATCCCATTATTGATTCAACAAATGGCGACTTCATCAATAAGCAAGGACAGGACAATGTTCTGACTGGTTTGAATATGTTTGTCGCGCATAGGTTGGAATGGAGATTGTTCGCCAACAAGGTAGGTATTGCTTTGACTGAAGCTATGATGTACCAGTCCTTGGACAATACATTGGATCTACGAATATTGAGTCCGGCAATAATTTATCATAATAATTATATCAGGAGTAACTCGAATTCAATTATATCTTTTGAGGTTGATTATACACCTATCAAATTTTTGAACTTGTATGGTCAAATGGTCGTCGATGAATTCGCTTTGCCAGGAGAGCCGGTGCCAGGGGATACCAGATGGGAGTCGGCACTTCCCAATGGGTTTGGATTTATGGCAGGTGCAAAGGCAAGTTATCCGCTGAAAAATGGAATGGTGTATGGATCATTGGAGTGGGCCCAAACCGATCCGTATTTGTATTTGCGGGACAACGGGAATCGAACTCAGATTCTCGGAGAATATGGGATCAATTGGGTGGTTGCTCTTCGACAATTTTCCAACGGAGGGTCAGGTGGTGGAGCCGGTGTTTATTACGACGAACAATTTCTCGGGTATGAATACGGAGGAGATGCAATTGTCTTGAATGCCAATGGCGGATTTAAACAATTCGGGAAATGGTATATTGAAGGGAATATGTTCTATATGCTCCATGGAACGCACGACAAATGGACATTGTGGTCTTATGTCGATAGTAATCCTTCCGGGGATACTCCCAATGTGGAAACCCCAACAGATACCCATTATAATGAGAATAATGGGGATTTGAATGAAGAGCTGCGCAATGCGGTGAGCGAGACATTGGTTATTGGAGTTAAGGGTGGATATTCTATTCTGACTAACCTTGATGTATTTGCTCAAGCCGATTATATCAGGGTCGTGAATCCAGGAAATATTTCTACAAACCCAACTATAACCGATGTGCAATTGACCTTTGGTGTTTCCTATTCGTTATAGACTCGCGATGCGACCGATAGAGAGACCTTTGCGTAGAAGTGGGGGGTCTCTTATTCCATATCTCCACAGGGGTATTCCCATGAAGCGAATTATTTCACTGGCTATGCTTTTATCGAGTGTTTGTTGGATGCTCTCGGCATCGACCGTGTCGCAGGAGATAATTCCGCTTTCCTCATCGATCTACCGTGATATGGATACCCTCTATTTGTTGACTGGCAACGGGACACCATCAAATGCCCGCCCTTGGAACAAGAACGAATCAGCATTGATACTATCCCGGATTGATGAGGTTGGGCTGCAAGGGATTTCACATGCCTTGTATGATTCAGTGCGGAACGTAATCGAAGATGGTTTTCGCTATTCGTATGGAGATGGATTTCAGTTCGATCCTTCTGTCGATCTCAATTTAGAAATGTATTGGCATACCAATACGGTTGATTTCGATACGGATACCGACTGGATGTACGGATTCGAGGAGCGCAAGCCACTGCTGAAATTCAACCTCGGATTCGCTTTGGACGATTATTTCTACGTATTTACCGATTTACAATACTCCCGCAACAGGTTTACCGACCGGGATACCTTTTACGAAATTGGGGGAGACACAGGTATTGTGGTCGGATCAATTATTACGAATGAATTTGATGCAAAGATTGTTGATCATTCGGCCGTGTACAGCCAGTCGTTAAACACCAATGTATTATATCCTTCCTATGATATCGATTTTCAGACCCCTAAAAGAGCCGTGACCGCCATAGGTGGTCCGAATTGGAGTTTTTCCCTAGCCCGTGACAAGATAAGGTGGGGCAATGGCAAATCAGGGAATTTCATCGTTGACGATCATGTCGATTTTCAGGATTATGCCCGGTTTGTGGCTTTCACGGATTATTTCAAATATGATTATCTAAATGTTTTCTTTGAGACTAATCCGAGTGTTGGAGAAGGGTCGAGTGCCGATACTTCCTTCAGAATGTTTATGGCCCATCGGTTGGAATTCAGGATTCTTGATGTGATAACTTTCGCACTTTCCGAGAATGTCATGTACGCAAATGATGTATTTAGCTTCAGATACCTGAATCCGGCGTTCATCTACCATAATCTAAATGTGAATAGCCTATTCAACGCTATAGCGCATATTGAATTGGACTATAATTTTGCAAAGGGATTCAACGCATATGGTCAATATGTTATGGATCAGGCTGTTGCTCCCAACGAATCGGCAGAGCAGGCAGATGCTTCAGGATTTCTATTAGGTATTGAATATGCGACCGGCTTCTCGAAAGGTGTGCTGACAGCTTCCTTGGAATATGCCCAAACCAGTCCCGCACTCTATCGGCGAAAGGGTATAGATTTCCTTATGTTCCGTCGGTACCATGGCAATGGTACTTCATTTATTTCCCATATCGATTATATCGGGTACCAATATGGGGGTGATGCGCAAGTAGTGCAATTGGATACCTCATATGCTTTTCCTGGAAACGGTCGGGTATCACTCAAACTTTTTGGCATGCGGCAGGGGCAAGTAGATTATTTTCTATCCAATGATGAAGTGAATACTATTCGAACCAGTTCACCTTCCGGTCTTGAAGTGGAAGAGACTGTCATTGCGAGTCTAACGGCAGAGTACGGACTGGATCACATCATTACTTGGTTGGATAGTGAACTTTGGACACAAGTTGATTGGATTGGTCGACGTACTTTTGTAAAACAAACAGAAACAGAAAATGCCTACACGAAAGATCCTCATACAGACCTGCAGATTACTGTTGGAATATCGATGTCTTGGTAAAATAATAATACCATTTGGAATTTAACTCGTGCTATAGTGTTTTCATGGCAAGAGATGGACAAAGAAAGGGGAGAGGGTGCCTGATCACCCTGGTTGTTGTTGTTTTGCTCGCGGCTGGCATCTGGTTCGTCGGATTGCCGATTGCGAACAACAAGGCAGAGGATTTTGTCGATTCCGCGGTTCGCAACGCAATGGGCTCTCCCGGAATTCCCCGGGTGGGGTACCGCGATATTCAGATCGATGCGACACGTGGCCAAGTGGACATCTATGATTTGGCCATACCGTTGGAAGAGGGTTCCTCACTTCATGCGGGAAGGATTCGTGTTACGGTCTCTCCAAGTGAACTGGTTGCTTTCGGTATGGGGAGGTCTTCGGGCATCTCGAAAGCCGATATCGATGTTCAGCAGTTCACCTACAAGGCAACCGATACCGTTGTCGCATTCGATGTGGCACAAATCTCGCTGGACGGCTCGTTGGATTTCAACAATCCTGAAAGCTCGGTGATTCAGCATATCCTTGTCGAGGCATCCAATGCCTCCTTCACAGATCCCAATGCCGGAATGGGATTTGAATCCAAGACCTTACAGCTCGACGTGACAGGGAAGCTGACAGCAGCTTCCCTCCAAAAGGATTTCGACGGATTGTTGGACGATCTTGCCTATATAGATATTGCGGCCACCTCGGGGAATCTGGTTCCGGATGCACAGACCATGGACCAACTGGGCATGTTTGCGGCAGTATCGCCTTGGATTGCCGATGTGGAGAATTGGAGTTTCAAGTCGGCTGCGGTGCAAGCCCGTTCGCTGGACGATGAACTGGCGATCGATACGTTCACCCTCGACGCTCCGTTGATGGAGGCGAGCGGGAAAGCGAGTCTTCCCCGCGGTGAAGGAACAGATATGGCGATATCGTTGGAAGTCGCTGATCTGAACAGTCAAGTTCGGGCCGAGCTGGCCCCACTGGCACAGTATATGGGACAAACAATACCAGAAGGAGCCTTCTCGTTTGACTTTTCTTGGCAAGGGACAGGTATTCCACAACTATCGTTTGATTGACAAGCAATGTGATAGGCAGCATACTGGGACAACCGATGGGCAACCTTTTTTGGCTCCATTGGTTTTCTTTTGGATAAATCAAGAAAATGGTGCTGAAACATGGATTCTGAGAAAGATTATTCGCAATTCCTCATGAAATTGGTGGTTGATACCATAATTATCTACATTGCATGGTTCGCTTCGTATTTCCTGCGGTTCTACGTTATCCCCGGTGGAATTGGAGAACCGATCAATATCTTTGCCCCGATGTCGGTTTTGGTTTGGGTCCTCTTCTTGTACTTTCTGAATCATAACCGCCTATACCGGGTTGCTCCCAGCCTGACTTGGCAGACAGAAATCCAATTGTTGCTGTACAGTTCTGTGCAAGTATTCCTTACCCTCACTGTCATTCTCTATTATCTGTATGGCAGACGCGTCAGTCGCTTGACCATAGCCCTTTTCATGGTAGTGGTTTCCATTCTGTTGATAATTGAACGGGTAGTGATCAACCGACGATTGGTACGGCTTCGGGCTTCGGGAAAAATCGCCAAACGCGTCTTGCTGGTCGGGTATGGTGACGGAGTTGCCCGGTACATAGACGAAGTGGTTGCACACCCCGAGAATGGTTTCCAGATTGTGGGACAATACGATGCCCACCACCATGGTGACAAACGCTATGTCCAATTCGATGGAACCTTGGAAGATGTGCTTGCGACCGCTCGCCCACAGATTATTGTGATCGGATACCCGACAGCTGCCCGGATTGAAGAAAAAGCTATGATTGCCCGTTGTTATGACTTGATACAACGGGTCTTGGTAATACCGGACCTTCCCTATTCCATGATTGGTAGCAAGATACTCGATTTCCACTCGATTCCAGTCATGCAACTCAACGATGTCTCGATCACTTTTTTCCAACGGATCGGCAAGCGGCTTCTGGATTTCAGCTTGACACTTGTCGGTACCATCATGATTTCTCCGCTTTTATTGTTACTCGCCATTCTCGTCAAGATTTCCAGCCCCGGTCCTGTATTGTACAAACAGAAGCGTGTGACAATGGATGGCAAGGAATTCATGATGCTCAAGTTCCGTTCCATGGCCGATAGACCCCCAGGGGAAGAGGATGGGAAGTGGACAACAAAGGATGATCCACGGATCACTCCTTTCGGGAAATTTATCCGCAGGACGAGCCTGGATGAATTGCCCCAGGTCTTCAATGTGTTGAGAGGAGAGATGAGCCTTATCGGACCACGACCGGAGCGGCCCGAATTGGTCAAGAAATTTATACATGAGATTCCCGGCTATCAACTTCGGCATAAAGTGAAAGCTGGTATAACAGGTTGGGCACAAGTGAATGGATATCGTGGAGATACCTCGCTTGAAGGCCGTATAGAATACGATTTGGCATATATAAAGAATTGGAGTTTTCTGCTCGATTTCAAGATATTTGTTTTGACCTTTGTAAGAGGTTTTATCAACAAGAACGCCTATTGATAAGGCGATTGGTTTCAGGAGATTAGAGTGACCTCAAAACGGATTATTTTTCTTTTGCTTGTGCTATCCATAGTCTTTTCGCTCAGTGCCCAAAGCATTGAGGATATTGTACCAGGATTGACTTCCGAACGAATCGATGAATTGAAGAATGGCCAACTTCTCAAAGGGAAATCCTTCCAAGAGGATGTCCGGTTGCTAATTCCTGAACAATCCATCGCTATGGAGCATTTGTTGGAAGCCCTACAGAAACCTGAAAGCTTTACGGTTGTGTCCCTCACTTTCATTCCTTATCCCGATTATATGCATACTATGTCTGAAGAGGAGCGGCAGGTATCGATTTTCAATACCATGCGTTCAATTTCAACTCAGGAGGGAATTACCTATATTTCCCATAGGGCTGGAAACAAACCGAAAGAGTTGATTGAAAAATCGTGGTATTTGGAGAATCCGAAGAGTAGGAGCAGCGTGGCAGATCCAGTCTCCACAAGTGTACCATCTAACGCAGAATATTTTGTTTACCAGAAGGATTCCAGCTTTGGCAGTAATATTTATCGCTACACATACACTACCAGTGAGACCGAGATATTCGTGAACGTGGTGAATCTGGAGACCATGCGGGTCTTCGGTATTTTCAAAGCGGTGGACAAGGAGCAATTGGCGATCGCCATGTCGACAACTCAAGTGGACGAGGGGCTTTTGCTGGTAGCGATGGCTACTATCGAGGGTCGTGATCCACAAGTGAAGGTGTTGGGTATCTCTGTCGATTTACCCAGCGCGTTTACCAGAAGGACGACAGCCCTGGGTGAATGGTTTGTTGACCAACTCAATAAGAAATAGGGGAGCCTTCATATTCGGTCGAATAGCGTTCTATGGCTTGGCTCAAATCGTGATGTGCGAGGACAAAGGTTTTTGCCCCTTGACCGAGCTTCCTTCTCAGGTCAGGCTGTTCCAACAATAGTCCAATTTTCTCTATGAATTGATTTTCAGCATTGCCTTCGCAAATATATCCGGTTGTTCCGTCCTGAATCAGGTTTTCATGGGCGGGAATTTTCGACACGACCACGGGTTTGGCGCATGCCATGGCTTCCAACAGGGATATTGGCATTCCCTCCCAACTGGAAGTCTGGATATATACCGACAATTCCGACAGTTTTTTCAACGCTTCGCTTCGGGTAACTTGTCCGGTGATTTGGATATTCTGTGCCGACAATTGAGTGCGGAGGTCTCCATCGCCGATCCAGATGAACCGTACCGAAGGCATCCCCAAGGCAATCCTATTGAACAGCGGAGGGTTTTTGGCTTCGGTAATCCGCCCTGTGATACCCACCAGGATGGTCTCGGTCTCCCGTGGTTGGGGAACAGATGCAACATCGATGAAGTTATTGATTACCGTAGCATTGGTTGTGAGTTTCAAGACATTCTCATATTCCGCGGGTGAGACGGCGATCATCCTGCTCGGTGTGTATAGTTGGATGAATTTCTCCAGGAGATAGAAGATCTTTCTCTTTGCGGCTCCCACATCTGTTCTGATGAATGAAATGCCGTGCGGTGTATAGAACAACCGCGACTTGGATTTATGGGCTGCGATACGACCGAGGAATCCTGCTTTCGACGAGTGTAGGTGGATGCTGTCGGGCTGGAAATCATGGATTGCCTTACGTATGGAACCTATGGCTTTCAAATAACTCTTAGAAGTCCCCATCGGAATATAGGACAAGGTGATATTCGGCGAGTTGAAGTCATGGGAATAGTTTTTCGGCGAGTCAGAACGAATCGAATGGAGAATCAACACTTCGAACCGTTGTGGGTCCAGGTTGCAGGCGACATCCCGGACTATGGCATAGACACCGGTCGAAAAGCTTTCCACGACATACATGAGACGGATTTTCTTTTCTGAGACTACTTGTGTTTCCATGTTGGCAGTATAGCCAGAGCCGCCATTTCTGTACAGGAAATAAAGCCGACGGAGCAATCCAAATTATTGACGATTATAGAAGGATTTAGTACAATTAAATTATATCGGTTCAATAGTATTTTGTAACAATTATTAGGTTTTGTTTGTTTACACTATGCATACTTTCTATTTTGACTCATAGGAGCGTTTACGCGTTTTGAAAATATATTCTAGAATTCTGGTTGTCCTGCTCATGCTCCTGGTCTCTATTGCTACGATAGGAGCAGTGGAGAATCAGGCTCTGCTACACATAATCGCCTATTATTCAATCGAGGTGGATGGCAAGTCCAATGAGAATATCATCAAGGATATGATAGCACCTCCAGGGGGTGACCCCCCGTACGCAACTGTCGAGGCGATGGTTCAGGCTTTGGAAGCCAAGAGAAACCGGCTCAACAACATGCGGATATTCGAGGAGGTTTCGTATACCTATGAAGCGATACATGCCGACAACACCGCTATCCGCTATAGGGTGAAGTTTTTCATAGACGATGCCTTCTCGTTCATTGCTATTCCCTATCCGAAGTATGACTCCAACTATGGGTTCCGACTTGGTCTGAAAGCCTATGACAAGAATCTGTTCGGCTCCTTTGCCAACCTATACTTTGTCATGAATGCAACCCAGATCGATAGTAGCTGGGAAGACTACGATTGGTTCTCCGAAATTGCAATCTCCAACATTCCTGTAGGAAAGAGCAGCATAGATATCAAGGGAGAAGTTGAAGCTGTCCAGCGTGGAACGATTCTTCAGGAGTTGTTCTGGACAGCCAAGATCGATTGGACCGGGATTCCTCTCGCCCAGACTACGTTCGACTTCCATGTGGATGTGGATGAAAACACAGATACAGCGGACGATTTAGACAAGATACTGACTGCCAGTGCCCAGTGGAATAGTCTCCCCTGGTTCAACTCGCTCATGAATGTACGACCCTCGATGCACTTCAAGCAGGCAGAGGGAGAAACGGATTGGGATATTGATAGCGCGTCGTTCTTTTCATCGGTCAATCCGATCCGGATCAATGGTGAGACCTATGTGTTCACCAACAACATGAAGCTGAAGTTTCCCCACGACTATGTCCAGCAGACAAGCCGCTTGAGTCTGGTGGATGCGGCAGTGCTTGGCATGCCGGTCTCCTTTTGGATCTCGGCAGACAATTTTTTCGATATGGATAGCCAGTCCTTCTACAACAATACCTATGCAGTCGGGACTTCGCTCGGCTTCAGCCTTCCCTTGAATATTGGGTATAGCGGTTCTTACGAAGTCTCCTTCAGGGATGCCTTTACCACCAGATTGAACCATATTCCGGTTGTTTCCACCACGCAGACCGTATCGTTTGGGAATGTCAACTGGAGGAACAATTTCCGACACGGTATGAAGGGATCGGTTATAGGAAAAGCTGATTATGCATTATTTTCATGGGATCTCGATCGCTTCGATTATCTCAAATATTCTGTGGAAGGGGAATTGGACGCCTTTATCAACTTCGGCAAGCGCGTCGGTTTGAGTACACGGGGTATGGGATTCTACTCACATGTTCCTTCATTCGATTGGTATGATTCCCAAACATTCCCGACATTCTTGCCCAGTAGTGAAACAAGTGCACCAGAAAAACTTCGAGGTATTCTGAATGCCACGTATGAAGATGAGCTCGGAGATGGGGATTACCAAAAGCTTGGTGCTGTCTTGAATATGGATGCAACCTTGATGTTCCTCAAATTCAAAGGTTTTGCAGAAGGTTTTATGAGTGTATTCATGGATGTCGGCATGTTTACCGATACCCGCTCCACAGACGATTCTGTCGATTGGAACGACATCACGTTGTTCAAGACCATCGGTATCGAGGGATATGGGATCATGGATAAGTTCCCCTCGTATCCGATCAGAGGATCCTTGGGCTTCAATTTGGACGATGTCGTCAGTCATTTCAATGGTGACATAGGATTTACCGATATCGAGTTCGAGCTGACCATCGGAATGGGGTTGCACTACTAGAAATCTATGGTCGTTCTCGTTCATAGGTGATACACTCTTCCTCGAATAAATATGGGGAGGATTGATCATGAGAAATCGGTTGACAATGACACTTGCTATCTGTGTGATATCCCTCGGTGTTGTGTTTCCTTCAGCCGATTTGAATTATCAAAAGATCATTCCACTTGATTCTCCCCTCTACGATTATATGGACTATCTATACATCGACGTAGGTATGGCGTTGCCTTCGACGGCACGTCCTTGGAGTGCCGCTGAAGCATTCTTTCTATTGGAAAGGGTCGACAAATCGAAGTTGAATACTGATTCCCAACTTGTACTCCAAGCTATAGAAGATGAAATAGAGCCTGTCGATCAGGTGTTTGACCTTTCATTTCCCGTATCGCTGGAAACGTATGTACACACCGACACCGAGCACTTCGACGATCCCGACGAGTGGATTCGTGGTTACGAACAACGTCGTCCCATGGTGGATATCGTATTGGAGACTTGGCCGGGGGAGGCTGTCTATGGCTATTCCTCCTATCAAATCACATTCCCGAAATTTACCGGGTTCAGTGGTGATTCCGGTGCCGTTTCGGGTTTCTATGGAAGTGAATGGATTTCAAGCAATATCATATTCCTGTACATGAAAAATGGTGGTGCCGATGTCGATTTTGGGGTTCCCTATCGTGCATTTGGATCCTTGGGGGGGGTGAATTGGAATATACAGATTGGTAGGGACAAGGTTTCCTGGGGTGCCGGAGAGACCGGAAATTTCATCATAAGTGATCATCTGACCTATCATAATCAAGGGCGGTTCACCGCTTATGCAAAGAATTTCAAGTATACGTTGCTGACCTCATTTTTTCCCCATCCTGCGCTCTACTATCCGATCATTGATGATGCTGGAGATTTTGATTATGCCCGGACACACAATGATTTGGTGACAGGACTGAAAATGTTCCTCGGTCATCGATTGGAGTGGCGGTTGTTCGATGACAGACTTGGTTTTGCCATTACCGAGGCTATCATGTATCAGTCGTTGGAAAATTATCTGGATTTGAGCGTCCTCAATCCCGCTATGGTGTTCCATAATCTCTATATCAGGCAAAATGCCAATTCCATCATATCATTGGATCTTGATTATGCATGGAAAAGAGGGCTGAATCTCTATGGCCAGATTGTGTTGGATGAGTTTGCGTTGCCGGGTGAGGAGTTTCCGGGAAAAGACGACAATGCTATTCCCAACGGATTCGGATACATGTTGGGAGTCAAAGCCAATAAGCCGCATAGGGAAGGATATTTGTTCGGTTCCTTTGAATGGGTTATGACCGATCCCTTCCTCTACCTACGGGACGATGGATTCACAGAACCAGAACAGACCGCAGAATACAACAGCCAGGAATTGGGTGAGTATGGAGTCAATTGGGTAGTCGCTATCAGAAGGCTTTACCAGAATAGCAAGATCATATATGAAGAGGAATTCCTCGGGTATCCCCATGGGGGGGATGCTATCGTCCTGAATGCCAACTTTGGCTATCGTGCGATAGGCAAATGGTCTCTGGGTGGCAATGTATTCTTCATGTGGCACGGGACACACGATAAGTGGACACTCTGGTCCCTGGTGGATACAGACGATACGGGTGACAATATTCCAAATGTATCGACTCCGACCGATGATCATCTACCCGATAACAATGGAGATCCGACAGCAAGGGATACACGAGATGCTGTTAGCCACTCACTTGTATGTAGCGCCTATGGGGAATACCAGTTGAGTGGTAATCTTGACTTGTATGGGCAAATGGATTTCATTTGGATCCAGAATCCTGGAAATCGGAGCGATATGGCCCCCATTACCGATGTTCAATTGACGCTCGGTATGACTTGGAAGCTATGACATTCCCAATAATAACGATTCATTCCTGACTAGAAGGTAAGCGAATAACTCAAGCCTATGACCATTTGCAGATCGAATGTATATCCCGAATTGTTCCATTTGTTCACAAAGAACAAGGTATTGTACACATTGATATCTGTCCCAGGTAGAACCATATAGGAATAGATACTGGGAATTAGGAAATAATCGATGTTGTCACCACTTGGAGCCAACAAATTGAGATCCTCTGCCGGCACCAATTCCACATATTGCTTCTTTCCATACATCTCGAGCCCTCTTTCTCCCTGTGCGATGAAACGTAGGGTGCCGGAAGCACCAAAATTATTATCGTGGTCGAATCTGAGGTTGAACGAACCGACTATCGTGTCCGGGCCGTACTGGTATCCAAGCCAAGCGGTCCCGCTCTCAGCATTGCGCATGCTCACGGCATGGACCAGGTCGAGGTTGTGTTGATCCAATTCGGGAACATCATATATTCCAGTATCGTCACCGGTACGCAGGTACAGGAATGGAGACGTATAAACTCCTTCTATATACCCGGAAATGCGACCGGATGGCAGAATTTTCACAAAATCGGCACCTAGTAGCCCCCCGTAGGCATTCGGTGGCAATTCGGTTTGTTCCTGTTCCCCCTTTGTCTGCATTTGGTCCATAAGGAATTGGGCGTAGAGGGACCAGGTGGAAGACAGGGCATATTCGACTTCGAGGTGCATGGTATTATTGACTTCAGAGAAATTCTGTAGATTGTGTATGAACATTACCGGACTGAACATCCGCAGATCAAGTTTGTCAGAATAGAACAAGGCTCCCTCACCGATGGTCAACCTGAGTCTTGGTGTAACATCAATGCTCAACAGATGTGCGACGAAGAGTCTTTGCAGCGTACCAAGGAACAATGTATCTGTATTGGCTTTGGAAGGTACAATCGCTTTCCCTTGTGCATCAAGTTCATTCATCGGTATTGTGAGGAACGAATATTTGAGTTTTTCGTTGTGTAGGGAGAATTGGAAAAAATCGTGGTATGGGACATGGTCTCCCAATACCAAATTTCCAGAATTGCCTCTTCCCCATGACAGCGTATCTCGTCCTGCAATTATCGAGAACCTGTCGCCACTGATTCCCAAGAATGCGGTATGAGGGTAGCTGTTCTGCAAATTTGTCTCGCTGGTACTTCCTGCAGGGTAGGGGAAGTTGGTTTCGATACCTGAAAAGTCCATCTTGCTCTCAGTTCGTGCAATTCCATACGAGAATATTCCATAGACTCTATCCGCAAAAATGCTCTCCACTTGGGCATGGAGTATGGGGGGGCGTTCATTGTATCCATACTCCCAGTCCTGGGATTTTGCTTCTTGTTGCTGATTGGCATATATCTCAGGGTTGAATGTGATTTTCAACTGCGTAGGGAAAGAGGAGTGATGGTTAAGCAACAGTTCCTGTATATCCTCCAACAATTCGCGGCTTTTCGGAGAGAGTCTCTTGCCTTCGATCTTATCGAGGTGTTTCACCAACGCATAACCTGTCGTAGGAAGTTCAGTATGTTGTGGTACGATTCCAGCCTCGATGCTGAGGAGTTCGATCGATTTCAGGATCGGGTCATCATGCAGGTAAATTTTTGACAAGGGATTCGCCCAGATACCGATCATGGAACAGGTAAGGAGAAGAATGATGCCTAATCGTTTCATGCAGTGTATCCTTTCTATTTCCAGATTGAAACACCTATCTGGACAGCATGGGTATGCTGTGGATCCAACCAAGGACTATCGGTGGTGTACTTGATCGGTTGTTCTATGCCGTCGCTTTCTCCAGTCTCTCCGGGGACAGGAGTAGGAAGATTTTCTTGTGCCAAGACCATGGTATAGAGATAACGGCCTTGGATGGAAACCGGGTAATCTTTGAATTTTTTGGTGAGCCCGAGGTTCAGTCCAAATGTCTTTTCAAAAATATAGGCAGAAAAATCCCGCTCTTCATACCCTCCCGTGGAGGAATACACCATGAAGGTGTCGAAGTTGAATCCGTACTGCCCACTTCGTCTCTGATACTTGAGGGTCAAATCCCCCCGCAGCAATTCGGTGATACCTACGTCTAGCTTCACCAGTATTTCATCGGAGCTTGGGCGGAGAGGGTAGCCGAGGTTTTGCCCCTTGTTGATGTACATCAATTCATGGGTAATGACAGGGCTGATTTCCAATCCTCCCGCTCCATCATCGACAACTGCATCCTCATCTACCCATGGATAGTGGGTATAGAAGAACGGACTCAGGTAAGTGTACTGGACGGTAAGTGATGAGAATTGGCCCACCGGTAGGTTGAAATCCGCCCCTCCTTGCAAGCCCATGATATTTCTTGGGTGATCGAAGAATTTCAAAGGATTGATCTCATGCATTTCTGTTGTGGCAAAAGCCCCGTACATGCGCATGACTCCGGGCCAATTCCATTCGAGGTCGACACCGGCGAGAACATTATCAAAGTCTCCCATGCTGATCTGCTGGAACAATATGATACCCAAGGGATTGAGGTAGCCGAGCTCGAATCGTTTCCTATACACCACCGATTCGTAGATACCGAAATTGATATTCCACGGAAGCGACAATTCCAGACGGTGGGCGGTGAAGTTGTTGTCATGGAGATTTTCGAATTTCTCATCATGGAACAAGTATTCATCATAGAAACCGGTATTCTCTGGAGAATCCTTATCCATCGCATCGGTATAGAAATCACCCAACGATCCCGCAATAAAACTATAACGGAGCCATGGGGCGAAGCGGACGTAGGTCTCGACGCCTTCAAAGGACCGGGCAGAACCAGATATCATGAGGTTGTTGGTTCCTACACCCCAATCACGTTCGACAGATCCCCACCGGAATTGAAGATTGTCATCAAGGAACGAGAGGGCAATTTCCGGGTGCATGTCCAATCCATACAATAGATTGAAATAGGGAATGGTGTCGTATCTTCCATCGGTCGGGATTGTGAAATCATTCTTCAAGAATAGCCGAGGTTCCACGTGGTCGACCCGTAGGCCAAAGTCCATATAGATCGAGGCATAATCCATGAATTGGGCCTGGAGATAAGCACGTACCGCATTCCTGGCGTCATATAGGTCGTTGTCGGTCAGAGAGTGTGCATAGGAAATTTCACTGTTCACACCCAACGCGACGCCGATTCCATACTCTTCCCACTCGGTACTGTATGCACCTTGTAGCGCCAATTCTGAGAAATCGGCAGGTTTTTCATACGAATAGGTCAGTTCTCCGATAAGACCAGCCAGCCTTTGCTTTTCAGCAGCAGACACCTTCTCGGAGAGTAGCATGGTGTTGAGGTGTGTAAGGATGAATGATGTCGAATAGGGTCTGACATCCGGCAGGTCTCTGATGATTCCTCGCATCTCGCCGGACTTCAGCACACTGTATACCTCATGGCCAATGGGAACAGACAATTGTTCACCTGCGACCAACGGGAAAAGTATCGATGTCGACAATATCACTAATAGAACTATTTTTTTCATAGCAGAAATAACCTCTTGTGTCTCGGAACGGTATCCAATATGGAATTCTCCAGTGGTAATGTCAAGAGAAGGTTACCGATAATCACTATGGTAAAACCGCTCTCTATGATATCATCAAACGAGTAATAACGCACATGAATTCAGAGGTTCCTTGCATGCCGGAAACGAAACAGAACCCAATCGACCTACAAACCCTGCAATACATTCAGGTTCGGATGTTGAAAATTCTTGCCGACATGTGTGATTCCAATGGATTGCGATATTATCTTGCATCGGGAACCCTCCTCGGTGCGGTTCGCCACCAAGGGCCGATTCCTTGGGATGACGATCTTGACATCCAGCTCCCACGTCCCGATTTTATGAAACTCTTGGATATCCTAAGAACGGGTGCGTTGCCGGATGATCTCGAGTATTCGTGGTTGGACTCTCCCTCTCACATTGTTCCATTCCTAAAGGTATTTTTCAAAGACAGCTTGGTCTTTGAAAGCAAGGTTGAAGATGTGCATAGGGAATCGAAGATATGGGTGGATGTCTTCTCCATCGACGGATTGCCGAGTGAAGAAAAACATCTTGGGCGAACGTATGCGATTTCCAAGCAATTGAGGAATTTCCTCTACACAGGTATCGTAAAACCCTCGAGTTTGCGTGGGGTGGAGAAATTGGGTACCATGTTCCTCAAACCACTTTCAAAAGCTATCGGCGCCCATCGGATTGCGATATGGTTGGACAGGTTTTCCAGGCGATTCGATTTCGACCAAGCCGACATGATTGGTAACTTGGCCTGGGGCGAACATGTCGGAGAGGCTTTGGAGAAAAACAAATACCTGCCTGTGGTTGACCTCCAGTTCGGTGAGGATGCATTTCACTGCCCGATAGGGTATGACGAACATTTGAAAAACCTGTATGGTGATTATATGGCGTTGCCTCCAGAGGGTGAACGACGATCGCATCTGAGCAAGTATTACCTTATTGGTCATGGTTCTGTCTCTGGAAAGAACGAGTAGAGGAGCTTATGGGTTTAGTTTATTTAGGTATTACAGGAGATATTATCCACCCAGGTATCATCAATATCATCCAGGAAGCAACCAAATATGGCGACGTGATGATCGGGTTGTTGACCGATTCCGCAATTGCATCACACAAGCGACTCCCATATTTGGACTATGGGCAACGTCTAGCGGTGGTGGAGTATATCAAGGGTGTTTCACGAGTCGTACCACAGGATGAATGGAGTTACATTCCCAATTTACGCAAATACAAGCCCGATTTCATCATTCACGGCGATGATTGGAAAGAAGGTCCCATGAGTACACTCCGGGATCAAGTTTTCGCTGTGATGGATGAGCTTGGTGGCAAGGTCATCGAAGTCCCCTACACCAAGGGAATAGACTCCACTGCACTCTCCGAGCAGATGAAGTCCATCGGGACTACCCCAGAGATACGTCTGAAGGCACTCCGTCGTCTGATTGCGGCGAGGCCAATTGTCCGTATCATGGAAGCCCACTCCGGTCTCTCCGGAGTGATTGTGGAGCATGCTTCCGTTGAGATGGAGGATGGCATTCATTGCTATGACGGCATGTGGTCTTCAAGCCTAACCGACAGTACGTCCAAGGGAAAACCCGATATCGAGGCGGTGGACCTGACCAACCGGCTACAGGACCTGACCAATATTCTCGAATGCACGACCAAACCGATTATCTTCGATGGCGATACGGGAGGATTGGCCGAGCATTTCGCTTTCACCGTCAGAACCTTGGAACGCAACGGTATTTCCGCGGTCATCATCGAGGACAAGCAGGGACTCAAGAAGAATTCCTTGTTCGGCACCGATGTTGTACAGCAGCTGGCGCCGGTCGAGGATTTCTGCAACAAGATCAGCACAGGGAAACGCGCCCAAGTGACCAACGACTTCATGGTCATCGCTCGACTCGAGTCCTTGATCGCCGGTGGAACGGTGGATGAAGCTTTGGCACGGGCCAAGGCGTATGTTGTTGCCGGAGCCGATGGAATCATGATCCACAGCAAGAAAAAGGATGGGCATGAAATCAAGGATTTCTGCACCCGATTCCGTGAATTGTACGCACACATACCGTTGGTGCTTGTTCCCACCACCTACAACCAGTTCACCGAGAGGGAACTCAAAGCATGGGGCGCCAATATCGTGATATATGCAAACCATATGCTACGGGCATCCTACCCGGCAATGAAGCAGGTGGCGGAAACAATCCTTTCCCATGGACGGTCCCTAGAGGCTGATGCCCAGTGTATGCCGATAAAACAGATACTTGACCTTATTCCGGGAACGAGGTGATAGGGATGTTGGATACACGGGCTTTTCTTCTGGCACTGAATGGACACGGGGCAGAATTCTATACGGGAGTACCCGATTCCTTGCTTAAACACCTGTGTGCTGCAATTACAGACAACGTCGCCTCGGACAAGCACATCATTGCAGCGAACGAAGGGAATGCGATTGCCTTGGCCTCGGGATACCATTTGGCGACGGGTAGGGTCGGAGTCGTGTACATGCAGAATTCGGGATTGGGCAATGCCATCAACCCTTTGTTGTCACTTGCCGATACTGAAGTGTATGCTATTCCCATGTTGCTGTTCATAGGGTGGAGAGGAAAACCGGGTAAGCATGACGAGCCACAACACATCAAACAGGGAAAGGTAACCACCGCGTTGCTGGATGCCATGGAACTTCCCTATGTCGTATTGGCGAAAGAGATGCCAGAGGCTCTAGAACAGGTAACAACTGCTTATAGGCATATGAAGGAATACGAGACTCCATATGCATTTGTTGTTGAGCCGGATACATTCGAAACATATGTGCCTGTAGCAAAACATGTGGTTTCGGGCAATATGGGTAGGGAAGAAGCGATTCGTGCCATTGTTGAACAGCTGCCAGACGAGACGGCAGTGGTTTCAACGACGGGCATGGCATCGAGGGAGCTCTACGAGCTGCGGGAGGCACGGCGGGAAGGCCATGGCAAGGATTTCCTCACTGTCGGATCGATGGGCCACAGTTCCCAGATAGCCTTGTCCATCGCCTTGGAGCAACCTGAGCGACCAGTTGTCTGTCTGGATGGGGATGGGGCAGTATTGATGCATATGGGGGCACTGGGAGTCATTGGAGCCCGGAAGCCCAAAAACTTCATCCATATTGTATTGAACAATGGTGCGCACGATTCGGTTGGAGGTCAGGCTACTATCGGACGTGAAGTCGATCTGGCCACCATAGCCCGGGCTGCCGGTTATACCAAGACAGTTAGTATCCATACGATAGAGGAATTGCAGTCGTGCTTGAAAGCGTCGATAGGGGTCGGTCCGGTATTCATCGAGGTCTTGGTCACCAAAGGTTCGAGAAAAGACCTGGGAAGGCCGAAGACAACTCCGCTGGAGAACAAGAAAGCCTTCATGGGTTTCCTTGACGTTTCACATTGATAAAGGAGCAGGGTCGAATGGAATGCAACGCAAACACCACATACGTGATCAGCGGTGTTGCCGGCATGACCGGCAGCCTGGTAGCAAGGCGGCTGCTGGACCTAGGGCACCGCGTGATTGGATTCGACAATTTTTTTGCTGGATCGCGGAACGATATCGCACTCCTCTCTTCCTCCCATGAAGGGTTTGGATTTATAGAAGCCGATATACATGATGCATGTGCTATGGATCGACTTTTTGCCGATTGCAAGGAGAAAGTTGCGAGTGGACGACCCCATGTGTTCATCAATTGTGCGGCAGTAGTACATACCAAATATTTTTATCAGATAGAATCGACATTCGCTACCAACGTGTTGGCCATGAGGGATTCCTTGGACCGTTCCATTGCGGCTGGTTTTTCCTCTTACATCAACTGCAGCACCAGCGAAGTTTACTCCATGAACTCATGGGAGGAGGGTGGGGTCCGGGAAGATTCTCCGGTTCTCCTCGCTACGGCAGCTCAAAGCTTGCGCACCAGCTATGCCACCGGCAAATTGCTCACCGAGCATTTTATGCTTGATCGGGTAGAACGGGGATTCATAAAAGGATGTTCCATCCGGTTCGCCAACGTCTACAGTCCAACCGAAGCCCACGATGAACACATTATCCCCCATATCATCTCTTCGCTTCAAAAGACAGGCAGTGTGACGCTTTTGGAGCATGCGAAGGAGACGAAGAGGACTTTTCTCCACAACAGCGACAGCTGCGATGCCGTGCTGGCATTGATTGCTACCGAATCGGCATTGGATGGTTCGATATACAATGTGGGAACCGATGAAGAGATTTCGATTGTTGGGTTGGTGAACAAGATTGCACAGCTCCTGCATATTTCCGATTTGGTTATCAATTTCGAAGGCACTCGCAGCGCCGACCCACGGAGGCGATTGCTGAATTTGGATAGGATAAGGGAAAGGACCGGATGGTCACCCAAAGTCGGATTGGATGAGGGGTTGCGCCAGTGCATCGAATACCGGACCAAAGGGATGCAAGAATGAAACAGGCGCTTTTGATAACGTCGGCCGGTCTTTCCACCCGTTTCAGCAAGAGTGTGGGACATGACGTACTGAAAATCACCTATCATGAAGGTGAGCCAAAACGGTCTCTGCTGGGCTTTCAATTGGATATGGCCAGTCGATTGGAGTTGGCTCCCATCATTCTGGTGGTCGGATACCGTTCGAGTGAGGTGCGGGCCTTTGTCTCAGCATACTATCCCGGTCGTGATATCACCATAGTGGAGAATACCCGGTATCGGGATTGGGGCACCAGTTACAGCTTCGTTTTGGGTGTCAGGAAGGCACAACAAATGGGTGTGGATGATTTGGTTTATATGGAAGGAGATTTGGTGATCGATCGACCTTCATTGCAGAACTTGTTGTCAGCGCCTGGGAATGCAATTTCGAGTACTGGTGAATTGATTACCGGGGCTTCATCTGTTGCATTCTACGTAGCGGAGGACGGACTTCTGCACTATATATACGACACACAACATCGTGCATTGCACATTCCCGAGCCATTCACCATTCTCGGGAACTCGGGACAAGTATGGAAATTCTCCGACACCGGACAACTCTATGAAGTCGCTGATTCTCTTGATGAGACAGAGCTGGCTGGAACGAACTTGATTCCGATCGAGCGCTATTTTCAACAGGTGGGAACGAAGGATATTACTTGGGTACAGTTTGCCGATTGGGTGAATTGCAATGAAGTGGATGATTATAGGAACGCTTTGGCGGTAATGAAGGAGTAGTACGTTGGTGATGGAAACAAACGATAAATTGGCACGGTTGGCGAAGAGAATTCGATTGGGTGAAAATATGAGGATTGCCATAATGGGATTGGGGAGCGTCGGCAACTTCCTGCTCGACTATCTGTTGTCATGGGATAAACAGGACATCGAGATCCACGTGTGTGGAAGAAATGCCGGGCGTATCGCCGCCGATATCAACATAGCGCGGGTGGGGAATGGTATTCGGTCCAACCGGTTCAAGAAAGTATACTTCCATCAGGTTGATCTGGAACGGATCGACGCCATCGAATCGGTGCTCCTTGAGATACAGCCCGACTTCCTGGTCAACACGAGTAGGGTCTACAGTGGATTGAAGTACGGATCCATCTCATGGAAGAATTTGCGGGCTTATGGAATATGGGCGCCGCTGGCGGTTCAGTACATCCGAAATATCATGACAGCAGTGCAGCGAGTTGAAAGCAATGCTTTGGTAATCAACACTTCATACTCGGACGGTGCCAATCCTTGGTTGAAGAGCGCAGGATTGCCTGCTCCCGACTTTGGTAGTGGAAACCTCAACCACTTGATCCCCAGGCTGAAACTGGCTGTCGCCGATATACTGGAAGTGTCGGACCCTTCAAGAGTCGAAGTGGTGCTTGCAACCAGTCACTTTCATGATGTGGTAATCAGTAAGGAGGGGCAAGATGAGGGAATTGCACCGCTCATCCACATCCAGCTCGATGGGAAGGATGTTTCATTGGATATGACGGAAGTATATCGAAAATGTGCAATCGCAATGCCGGTTGATGCAAAACGTAATATCATGAATGCCAGCAGTAATTTTGAGATCATCAGGAAGATAGTGGATGCAATCAAATTTGAAGGCAAAGAGTTGGTCCATAGTCCTGGTGTCATGGGTAATCTGGGCGGGTATCCCGTATATATCGATTTCTCAAGGGATGCGCAGGAAGGAAAGCATATCGGATTTGCCGATAGGTGGTTCTCGTTCACTGAGATGGAGGAAGCCAACAAAGCTTCGATCGCTTTGGATGGAATCGAAGACATCTCTGATGGTGTGTTGGTCTATACCGATGCCCTGTGTGCATCCGTCAAACGTGCTTTTGGTGTAAATCTCCAGAAAAAGGTATCCCTAGAGGATTCAGCAGTTGTCGCCGAATTCCTGATTGATGAAATCATCAAACCCCAATTGGATGGATGAAGTCATGTATGTTATGGTCCTTGCCGATATCCATGCGAACCTATCAGCTTTGAAAGCTGTTTTCGAACATGCGCAAACACGCTATGGAGAGCTTACGATAATCCAACTGGGTGATATCGTGGATTATGGGATGCGCCCGAATGAATGTATGGCGCTACTCTACGGCGAGAAGAATCGGTTTTTGGTGAATCTGGCTGGAAATCATGAGGAAGCGTTGTTTGGACGAGGAATTGAGCGCTTCAGTTCCGAGCGAGGGAAACAGGCCGCCATGTATACGACTTCGATACTCCTTGATACATGGAGAGAGTACATTAAGGCCAATTTCACGCCACATCCCCAAGAATTGAACATCGCTGGTAAGAAGATACTGTGTGTCCATGGTGATTTGCATGATCACCATTGGGGAGGGATGTCGTATACCGAATCACAAAAACAGGATTATAAAGACTACGATTTCGTGTTGAGCGGGCATTCGCATATACGGTTCTTGAGAGAGCTTTTCTACGCAGACGATTCGCTTGTTGCCAAACGGGGAAAGAAGAATACGATCTTCATCAATCCCGGTTCGGTAGGACAACCTCGCAACCATAATCCTGCAGCCCAATACGCGGTTGTGGATTTCTCCCAGGGAGAGGTATTTTTCCACGCTGTGGAATATGCTGTCGAGATGGAGAGGGCTCTATTTAGGGGCCAAGTCGATGTCTTCTATCGTGACCGGCTTAGCAAAGGAATCTAACTGTTATATTCTTTATCCGTATGGTTTAGAATAGTAACTTGTTCCGAAGCTTCAAAAGATAAATAGATGATTGGAATGAGAATAAAATCTCCGATTCCAAAGAAAATGAATTTCTCAACGAGGGAATAAATTCCTAAAATGATGAACAATCCGAACAAATAGTAGGATTTCTTGAACAATTTTAATCCTGCGATACCATAAATAACGAACACTGGTGCTGAAAGTAAACCAGTACTCATCAACAAATTTATAAATGAGTTATGTAAATTCTTGCTCAGTAATTTATCGATCTCGGTATGATTAAACCCGGTGATGAAATTTCTCAATGTCAACTCGGAAAAATAGGATTCAATTATTTTAACTCTTCCATTACTAGAGACTCCTACTGTGTTGAATCGAGAATATTTGATTAGAAGTAGAATAATTACGGCTGATGCAATTATTAAGAAGATTAGAGCGATAACTTTTCTCTTGGATAATTTCCACTCTTTTCGAAACTTGCTCGCTACGGGGATAATATAAGGCATCATATTTAAGATCAGATATAGAATTGACGCAAACAAACCTATTCGACTTTTGGAAAGGAACGAGAGAAATAGGATAAGTATGGACGGCCAGATTTGTGGTTTGGAATTATGTTGTCTTGACCAGATAACATTCATAAGTGCACCGTACGAAAGTGAGAATACTGGAATGCTATTTCGATTCATATAGTATAATCTTCCATCATCAACTTGCTCGATCTGAAATATCATTAAGATAGTAAACAGGGCAGATATAGCCAAGAATGGAATCAGCATTGTCAAATAAGATATTTTTTTTCTTTCAACAAGATACCCAATCGCTAATGCGAGAAATACCCAGAATAGGGAACGCGATAAAGAAAACATGTTATCCAAATTGCGATATGCCCACAAATCCAGAATCACTATATATCCTCCAACAATATAGTGGATCAAGTGAAGTTCCTTGCCGTAGGAGAGTAAGAAAATAACTCCGATTATAACTGTCAAGATAGCAGTTGCAACTTTACTATGCGGTATGTTAAAAACGATAGCCAGGCAAATAAAGAGCAAGGTTGCAGAAATGAGAACTTGGATTATAAAAGAAGCGGTTTCACGAAAAGACTTTTGCATATGTATCAATTCCATTTTTTCTGCTCACTTGATGACGTCGTACATGTATTTGTTTAAAACCATTTAAATAAACTTCGGAAAAAACTTCTCACCTTTAGTAATACATGCTAGGCCGTCGATATGCAATAGAAGCCTAAACTATCTTGTTTAGGCATATTCCGGTGCATAGTGTTGCCACTATCATTATATACACTTTCTGACGGAACAGGTTTCAGAAAAGTAGTACGAACCGCACCTTTAATATTTTCATTGTACTTTATTCCGATCTTGCACTTATGATGCACCGGAGTTCTCGTATTCCATGGCTGGATATGGACGTCGGTAGCCATAGTACCCGATCTAAGAATCGATTGCTTTTCTACTGTGAATGGCTACAATTACTTTAAAGTTCTTCTCAGGACCAATTGATATATATGGATACCGATGGAATGACTTCCTTGTGGATGGAATTGTGCACCTGCCGACATCGGAACGTAAAGGGGTTTCTTTTGAAGTGGCCAACGTAGTTGCCCACTGGAAGACCTTCTGGTAGTATTTGGTTACTTTTTCCTACTTATAGTGTCTATTTGAATATTGTAATTGTTCTACTGATTGGACAAGTGGTTGTTGGTTATGGCACAAGGATTCTTTTGCATCGGCATAGGGTGCGGAAGAAACGATACGCTTTGCGTGTTCCGGCACCTGGCGTATGTCTTTAATGCTCGGGGTGTGTTCCATGAAACTAGACAATGGAATAGGCTTTGTCATAGACAGTGGTCGATAATTCAATCTATGAACAAGAAGGAGACAGCCGATCAACAGACAAGCCATACCAGTCCTGATTTCACAGGGATAGGGTTGCTGAAATTGTTACATATTCGAAAAGGGGAAGGTGTTTTATGAAATTTGTGAAATTCAAGGGTGGTTTGGGGAACCAATTGTTCCAATATGCATTTTTGCGGGCATTGCAACTTGAGTATGATCACAATGAAGTGTATGCAGATTTCTCCTTCTATAGAAATATCACCAACGATTCTGTACGGATGCCCAGGATAGAGCAGTTGCAGGTTGTTCTCAATCACGCTGGTGCTGAGATTTTAAAGAATGCCTGCATCTTCAACCATGACGCGAACCCCAATCTATTGAAATCCCGGATAAAAGTATTTCTGGAAAGGAAACTCAATAGACAGTATTATTATGAACCCGACAGGTCGGTTCAAGACGTTGGAAACTTGCTGGATTACACCTACTTTGACGGATACTGGCAATCATGGAGGTATCTGGTTGGTATCGAACAACAACTGAAAAGCGAGATGGTACCTCGAAAAGCTTTCAGTGAAAAAACCATAAAAACCATAGACCGAGCAAAAGACTCCGAGTCCGTATTCGTCGGTATTCGCAGGGGTGACTATCTTGCTACAAGTTGGGCTAAGAAGCACTATGGCAATTTCGGACAGGAATATTTTGATAAAGCTATACAGATCATCAAGGAAACGGTAAGCAATCCTGTTCTGTATGTGTTTTCCAACGATATCCCTTGGGTGAAGGATAACATTAAGTTTGATGGTGAAGTCCGTTACAGGGAGGACGACGACCAGACAAGCGATATAGAGGAATTGTTTATCATGTCTTCCTGTAAGCATGCGATTATCGTGAACAGCACTTTCTACTGGTGGGGTGCTTGGCTTATTGATAACCCTGACAAGATTATCGTCGCACCGAAGGATTGGTTTGCAGATGGGAGCCCCATCGACATAGTACCGCCGAATTGGATCAAGATTTGATATGCTCTTGGCAAAATATATGCATGGCTACAATTGATAAAAGGAGTTCCGTCCACATGAAATACCTGCTCTCGCTTCCCGAACAAGCTGCCCCCCACCTTCGAACGTTCAAGGCGGTGGACAATAGCTGGCAAGCCTTTTCAGATCCCCCCGACAGCCGGTTGGGTTCAGGTGGTGGAACTGCATGGTTATTGTATCGAAGTCAAACGAGAGAAGATTCCGGCATTTCGTTCGAGAAGTGGCTTGCAAAGGATCAGCGTATTTTGGTACATGCCGGAGGGTTAAGTCGAAGGTTGCCCTCTTACAGCGCGGTAGGAAAGTCAATGATTCCCATACCTGTATTCAGGTGGGCTCGGGGACAACAGATCGATCAGACACTTATCGACTTGCAGTTGCCGCTTGCGGAGAAGATACTTCAGACAGCACCCTCTTTGCTGCACACGCTCATTCTCAGTGGAGATGCTTTGGTGACTACCGCGAACCTCGGGTTTTCCATTCCCGAAGCTGATGTCGTTGTATTTGCTGTTTCGGCAGACCCGTCGGTTGCCATGAATCATGGTGTGTTTGTGTGTGACCCGGAAGAACCAGGACACCTGAAACGGATGTTGCAAAAACCGTCACGTGAAGCCTTGCAACAGGTGGCTATGGAAGATCTGTTCTTCATAGACACTGGCATGTGGTTACTCAGTGATAAGGCGGTAAGTCTGGTTATGGAGAAGTCGGGGTGGGATAGGAAGAATCAGAAGTTCGATCCTGGTATCCCAAATTTCCATGATCTCTACGGAACCTTCGGAGCTTGCTTGGGTAGCAATCCTTCTGTTGTAGATAGTGCACTGAATGAATTGAGCGTTGCTGTCGTCCCTATTCCCGATGGTGAATTCCATCATTTCGGAACAAGTCGCGAGATCATTCTTAGTTCACTGACATTGCAGAACAAGGTGTTGGATCAACGGCTCATCTGGGCACGGAACATCAAACCCCATCCTTCTATCTTTACGCAAAATGCCATTATTGAATGCAAATTGGAGGATACCCTTCAGTATTGCTGGATAGAAAACGCCCACATACCTGTAACTTGGACTTTGCATGGAAACCAAGTGATCACTGGTATCCCTGAGAATGGGTGGACTGTCGATATTCCCGAAGGAATTTGTTTGGATTTCGTTCCGTTAGGGAAAGACCAATGGGTCATCCGCCCATATGGAATCGACGATCCATTCAGGGGGGGCGTTTCGTCCGACGAATCCGTATGGATGAACCGACCGTTGAATCGTTGGTTTGAAGAAAGGGGACTGCATCTGCCTTCGGAACATACCGATATCCAAGATTATGCACTGTTTCCTGTCTTATCTCTCAAGGAGATCGATGGAGATTTTATCCAATGGATGATTTCTGCTTCCAACAATGAACAGTACCGAAGCTTGTATGAGCGTTGCACAAAAATCTCTGCTTCCGGGTTGCTGGTGGATACAGATTTACGACAGCTGTCGCGCCAGCGAACCTCATTCCGGAAGAGGAATTACCTACACTTGGGGAAGAATTATCGTAGAAGTGTGTTTTATCAGATTGACCTCCGTCATGCTGCCCAAGAGATGGATAGTTCACTCCTGGAGTCCATTCCCCGTCCAGACTCTACTGAAACACCATTACTCGCGATGCATGACAGTATGTTGCGTTCACTTGTTTTTCGGGACAAAACGTATGAGAAGGAAGCCTTCTCTATTTTACAGGAACATATCCTGTCGCCGGTGCGCAAACGGAAAGTGCTTCCCTCCTGCAACGTATATCCGGACCAGATCGTATGGTCTCGTAGCCCTGTGAGAATAGACTTGGCCGGAGGTTGGACCGATACGCCTCCACATAGCTTGCTCAATGGTGGAGACGTTGTCACAGTAGCCTTGGAGCTAAATGGTCAACCTCCATTACAAGCGTATATCCGTCCAATACCGGAAAGGCGGATAACCCTTCGGTCCATTGACCAAGGCTCTGAGCTGACGGTGAGGGATTTTAAGGACCTGCTGGTGCACGATGATTTGGGTTCAGGATTTTCCATTCCAAAAGCAGCCCTGTGTTTGACAGGATTCCATCCTGACTTTTGCAGTATCCCATACAGTTCGTTGGCCAAGCAGTTGGATGATATAGGCTCGGGTTTTGAGTTGACCTTCTTCTCCGCAGTTCCTCGAGGGTCCGGTATGGGCACGAGTTCAGTGCTTTCTGCCACCATTCTTGGAGCACTCTCGGATTTCTGTGGATTGGGCTGGGATTTGTACGAAATTGGGGACCGCTCCTTGGCACTTGAACAATTGCTCACCAGTGGAGGCGGATGGCAGGATCAATATGGTGGAATATTTCCGGGGCTAAAACATTTGCATACGGAACGGGGAATCAATCAACGACCGAACGTGAAATGGCTTCCTGGCACCCTGTTTACCGATGCGGAGTATAAAGACTGTATGGTGCTCTACTACACAGGGATAACCCGGGTGGCGAAGAACCTGTTGGGAGAAATTGTGAAGGGCATGTTCCTCAACGATGCGAATGACGCGTTGATTCTTGATGAAATGAAGCAACATGCCTTCCATACAGCTGAGGTTATCCAACAACATGATTTCCAAGGGTTTGGGCAAGCTATCGCGAGGACCTGGCAGTTGAAGAACCGATTGGACAAGGATACGAACAATACGGACATCCAGCAAATCATCGATATGATCGATGAATTTGCATTAGGTTATGTTCTGCCAGGTGCCGGAGGCGGAGGATTCCTCTATATCATTGGCAAGGACGTCTCATCGACCAATACTATCAGATCTATTCTCAGGGAAAATCGGACAAGGCCGAACGCGCGAATTGTGGACTTGAAATTGTCCACCGATGGGATGAAGGTCACCCGATCATGACCAATATAGGGTTTATCTTTTTGGCTTTTTTCCATAGAGTGCTATCGGGTGGTTAATGTAGAACAATGAAAATATTGGTGGTCTCCTATCATAATATCAATGACAATAGAATCAATAAACATCTGAATACGATCAGTCGTTTTACAGAGCATGTTCATTACGTGAACATTTCGGATTCCAAACGCCAGAATCTCACGGTCCGGGAAAATTGTTCTGTGGAACAAATTCCAGTCAATGTCACCAAGAAAAACCCTTTCGGAATCATATGGGCCTTTCTTAAGGTGCGTCGGATCATACGGAAATCGAATGCGAATATCATCCATATCCACGATCCATTGCTCATCGTTCTCTTGCCATACGCGAAATCGCGCAAGATGACTACTGTATATGACAAGCATGAATCGTACGAATTGTATGGGGGATTGCATGGAAGGATCTCCAATTATCTTGAAAACACCTACCACAAGAAGATCGATGGTGTGGTCTATGTGAACAGCAATCAAGAGTTGTACTTGAACACATTCGCCTATCGAAAAAGACTGATTCCGAACTTCCAGGTGAAAGCCCAGTTTTCCTCAGCAGTTGAAAAGAGCAGTTCTCCCATCACACTCATCTACATTGGTACGCTGACAGAAAGCTCCCGGGCGACGTTGCTGATGTTGGATATGATTGAAGCGATACTCAGTACGAGGTCGGGGGTCAATTGTGTCATCGGCGGCCCAGTGAATGATTCCCGGATCGACGAGCGGTTGGAAGCATTGTCCAATAAGTTCGAAACATTTTCCTATCTTGGCTATGTTCCTTATAACGAATTGATTGAATTGACCTGCAAATCCGATATTGGCCTCTATTTCCAGAAGGATCGACCCAACAATATCGGCTCCTCACCAAACAAGATATTCGAATATCTACTTTCCGGTTTGGCAGTGGTAAGTATCGGTAGATTCGAACATTGGGATAAGATCGATTCGGTGGCTGGCAGAGTGTTCGACTTTGATCCCCCGCTGTCGGATTTGGTGACGTTTGTACAAGGGCTTGTCGATAATCCGGCTCTTCTGCGAAAATTCAAGAACGGATCGAAAGCTCTTGGTGAACAGTTCACCTGGGAATCGGTTGAAGGCAGATATAGGGAACTATATGAAGAACTATTCGATGCAACTTCATCAACGGAAAAATAGAAGGAACTATGGATAATCAAAAACTCATCGGAAATATCGAGAATCGTACCATCAAGGTCGGTGTCATAGGACTTGGCTACGTGGGACTACCCCTGGCTGTCGAGAAGGCCAAGGCCGGGTTCCATACCACCGGCTTCGACATCCAACAGAAGAAGGTGGATTTGGTGAACCAGGGAACCAACTACATCGGCGATGTGGTGCAGGAGGATCTTGCCGCCCTGGTGGGATCGGGGATGCTCCGCGCAACCAGCGACTTCTCCTTCGTTGGGGAGTGCGACTTCATCGCCATCTGCGTCCCCACACCCCTGGACGAGCACCAGCAGCCGGACATTTCCTACGTGAGGGATTCGGTCATCGAGATATCCAAATATCTGAAGAGGAATTCGATTGTCGTCCTCGAGTCCACCACCTATCCCGGGACAACCGAGGAGCTGGTCAAGCCGCTGCTGGAGAAGGGTTCCGGACTCGTGTGCGGCGAGGACTTCTATCTCGGGTTCTCCCCCGAACGGGTCGATCCGGGCAACCTGATCTACAAGACCAAGAATACCCCGAAGGTGGTCGGCGGGATCGGCAGGGACGCCACCGCAGTGATCGCCGCGATGTACCGTGCGGTGCTGTCGGGCGATGTGTACGAGGTGTCCAGCCCCGCGATAGCGGAGATGGAGAAGATCCTGGAGAACACCTACCGGAATGTGAACATCGGCCTGGTGAACGAGCTGGCCAAGCTCTGCCACGAGATGGGCATCAGCATCTGGGAGGTCATCGACGCGGCGAAGACCAAGCCGTACGGGTTCCAGGCCTTCTACCCTGGCCCCGGTCTTGGGGGCCACTGCATTCCCCTGGATCCCTACTACCTGTCGTGGAAGGCGAGGGAATACGGGTTCCACACCTCGATGATCGAGAGCTCGATGATGATCAACGACCGGATGCCCGAGTACACGGTGGAGCGAGCCTCGAAGATCCTCAACCGGTCCAGGAAGGCCCTGAACGGTTCGAGGGTGCTGGTGCTGGGGGTCGCGTACAAGCAGGACATCGAGGACTACCGGGAGAGCCCGGCGCTGAAGGTGATCGAGATACTGGAAAGCCAGGGGGCGGATGTTGCCTACTACGATCCGTGGGTAGCCGAGTACCGGTACAAGGGAAAGACTGTACAGGGATTGAAGGAATTGACAAAAGAAACTTTGGAAGGCTCCGACCTGGTGCTGGTGACGGCGGCGCACAGCAATGTGGACTATGCCTTCGTGCAGCGGCACGCGAGGGCGATCTTCGACACCAAGAACGTGATGAAGAGCATCCGGGACCGCGAAAACATAGAGGTGTTGTGATGAAGATCGTCACGGTCGTCGGGGCACGGCCACAATTCATAAAGGCGGCTGCGCTCTCGCGGGTGTTGCGCAGGGAGCACCGGGAGATACTGGTGCACACGGGGCAGCACTACGACCCGAACATGTCGGACATCTTCTTCGAGGACCTGGGGATCCCCCATCCCGACCACAACCTCGGCATCAGCGGGGGAAGCCATGCCCAGATGACCGGCAGGATGCTCATCGCCATCGAGGGGATACTCCTGCAGGAGAAGCCCGATGCCGTGCTGGTGTATGGGGACACCAATTCGACGATGGCGGCTGCCTTGGCCGCGGTGAAGCTGCACATTCCCATCCTGCATGTGGAGGCGGCGGCCCGGCTAGGCACGATGGCGAATCCCGAGGAGGTGAACCGGATCGTCACCGACCATGTCTCCTCGGTACTCTTCGCGTGTGTGCCCAGTGCGATGGAGTTCGCACGCAAGGAGGGGCTGACGAGGAACCTGTTCCTCGTGGGAGACCCCATGTACGATGCATTCCTGTACTACAAGGGGAAGAAGACCTTGGGGGAAATCCGGCTTAAGACCTTGGATGGCAATCTGATTGACGTGCCCGAGCGGTTCAACTACCTCACCTGCCACCGCGAGGAGAACACCGGGACCGAACAGGCCCTGGCTGCGATCCTCGATGCGATGGAGTCGATGGACGTGCCCACCATCTACCCGGTCCACCCGAGGAACCGTGCGGCGGCGATTGACATGCAACGCAAGGGCGGGCTTGGGAAGGTGCTCTTCGTGGATCCTGTGGGGTATCTCGAGTCGAACACACTGGTCTGCCAATCGGAACGGATAGTAACCGACTCGGGCGGAGTCCAACGGGAGGCGTTCTTCGCGGGCAAGCCCTGCGTCACGGTGTTCGACCATGTGGTGTGGCCGGAGACGATGGTCGGCTATTGCAACCAGTTGGCCAGACCCGATGCCGCGGACATCCTCGGGAAATTCTCCAGGAAGCCGAAGTTCGACGCCACCTACAAGCCGTTCGGGGACGGGCATGCCTGCGAGAAGATCTGCGAACTGCTGCGGACTGTGGAATTATAGGAGCGAGCAATGAGATATGCACTCATAGGATGCGGACGCATCAGTCCCAACCATCTGGTGGCGGCGCAAAAGAACGGGTTGGAGATCGTCGCCCTGTGCGATCCCGTGGTGGAGCACATGGAGGACAAGGCCGTCAAATTCTCCTTGGGACCGTCGGTCGGACGATACACCGACTACCGCACGATGCTGGCGGAGGCGAAGCCCGAGTTGGCCTCCATCTGCACCGAGAGCGGCAAGCATGCGGCCATCGCCCTGGATTGCATCGGGGCGGGGGTCAACCTGGTCATCGAGAAGCCCATCGCCCTGTCCATCGCCGATGCCGATGCGATCATAGCGGCCGCGGGGGATCGCAACGTGAAGGTGTGCGCCTGCCACCAGAACCGGTTCAACAAGTCGGTGGTGAAGATCCGCGAGGCGGTGGAGAAGAACCGGTTCGGACGCATGTTCTACGGGACGGCCCACATCCGGTGGAACCGGGGACGCGAATACTACGACCGGGCTTCCTGGCGGGGCACCTGGGAGCAGGACGGCGGGGCGCTGATGAACCAGTGCATCCACAACATAGACCTGTTGAGGTGGATGATGGGGGACGAGGTGGCCGAGGTGTTCGCCTACACCGACAACCTGGAGCACCCCTACATCGAGGCCGAGGACCTGGGCATCGCCCTGGTGAAGTTCGCCAACGGGGCCTACGGCATCATCGAGGGGACCACGGACATCTATCCGAGGAACCTGGAGGAGACGCTCTACCTGTTCGGGGAGAAGGGGACGGTGAAAGCCGGGGGGCAGTCGGTCAACATCATAGAGGAGTGGCGATTCAGCGACATGCTCGACGATGCCGAGGAGGTGAAGGCGACCCACCACGAGAACCCGCCGAACGTGTACGGCTATGGCCACACCCCGCTGTTCGCCGATATGATCGGGGCCATCCGGGAGGACAGGCAGCCGCAGGTGACCGCAGAGGACGGGAAGCGTGCCATGGAGCTGGTGCTGGCGATCTACAAGTCGGCCGCGGAGGGAAGGCCGGTGAAGCTTCCCCTCGGGAAGTGCGACACGACGGATTTCATGGGGAGGTTCTCCTGATGGACGACTGGTATGTGCATCCCTCATCGTATGTCGACGACGGTGTGGTCATAGGAAAAGGGACCAGGATCTGGCACTTCTGCCACATCCAAAGCGGAGCGAAAATCGGCGAAGGCTGCTCGCTGGGGCAGAACGTGAACGTCTCCAACAATGTGGTGGTCGGCAACGGCTGCAAGATCCAGAACAATGTCAGCCTGTACGAGGGGGTGACGCTCCAGGACCATGTGTTCTGCGGCCCCTCGTGCGTGTTCACCAACGACCTTACCCCCAGGGCGAAGTATCCCAAGGGGAGGGAGTCCTACCTGATGACGCTGGTGGGGGAAGGCGCATCGATCGGGGCGAACGCGACGATCGTGTGCGGCATAACCATCGGCAAGTGGGCCCTGATCGGAAGCGGGGCCGTGGTGACCGGTGATGTGCCGGACCATGCCCTGATGGTCGGTGTTCCCGCGAGGCGGAAGGGATGGGCCTGCGAGTGCGGCTCCATCCTCGACGGGGACCTAGGCTGCAAGAGCTGCGGCAGGCAGTATCGATATTCGAACGATAATAGTAAACAGATTGAGTTGGCAATTGAATTGAATTAGAGGAAATAATTGTATTAAAATTAGAATTTAGGTATCTCAGTCAACGAACTTTACGAATATATCCCGAATAAACAGGATAGGAGGTATTAAGCATACGATTTCTAAGTTCCAACAAAGCTTGGAATCGATTCTATTATATGGTTAACATCTAGTTGTGATAATCGATGGTTACAAGAAACCAATCATGCGTGGTAAATTCTCCTAATTGGAGGTTTATTTTTTTTCATCAACCACTTTTTTTGTAGAATTTCTCACTCAACCATTGGCAGTACAATTCTTATAATGGTTAGGATGTACCATTTCTATTTCAAAAGATTATAACTTGACCAGTGTAAATCAGCCTGAGGCAGTTGTAACCAATAGGATAAATAATCTGAATGTCACGAGTAAATAATTCTCTATTAAATTTGAAGTCCTCAATAATCAACCAGATAGTCATCTTCGTTCTGAACTTTGTTGTTCGTATGATATTTGTCCGAATCCTTAGTGCAGAATATTTGGGTGTCAATGGATTGTTTAACAATATTATTACAGTTTTATCATTCGCTGAGCTTGGAATTGGTTCTGCAATTGTTTTTAGCATGTATGAACCACTTCTCAATAATGACATGCATATGCTGAATGGTTTGATGAATCTCTATAAGAGGGCATACTGGATAATTGGTCTAGTAATCATCGTTGTAGGTTCCTCGCTAACTCCATTTTTGAAATATTTTATTAAAGAGCTTCCTCAGATAGATCATCTTTCAATCATCTACTTGCTATTTGTATTCTCATCAGGAATTACCTACTTGTTCTCCTACTTTCAATCGTATCTTATCGCAGACCAAAAGAATTATATCGTCATAAGGTACCGTATCAAATTCAATATTATCTCCAGTATTTTTCAAATAGTTGTTTTATTGGCTTTCCGTAACTTTATCTTCTATTTGATGATTAAACTGGGTGTGCCAATTCTAGAACAACTGTTGATTTCTAGAAAAACATTGAAAATCTATCCTCATCTACAGCAGAAAGATAAATTTGAACTGAAGGCAACGGATAAACGACGTATCTACAAAAATATCAGGGCAATGTTTTTACACAAGACTGGTGGGATAGTAGTAAGTGGTACTGATAATCTGTTGATCTCCAAATTTGTTGGAATCGTCCAAGTAGGGTTGTACTCAAACTATCTACTCATTATCACAAGTTTCAACAAAATATATAATATTTTTTCAAGCTCTATTACTGCAAGTATCGGAAATCTTGGAGCGACTAAAGATACGGAACGGTTGCTTTTTATCTACCAATGTCTTGATATGATTGGCTACTGGTTCTTTGGGTTTTCAAGTATTTTTTTAGCGCTGCTGTTTAACCCTCTCATTGAGCTTCTTTTTGGAGCGCATTATCTCTTAGAACCTCAAACTGTTTCTTTGATTATAATTAGTTATTACCTCACTGGGAGAAGACGTGCGGTTTTAAACTTTCGCGAAGCTTTAGGGTTATTTTGGTATGACAGATACAAACCAATATTCGAATCCACTGTAAATATTGTAGTCTCTGTATTTCTGGCTATAAGAATGGGAGTCGATGGGGTGATTCTTGGTACGATAATAAGTACCGTAGTCGTCAGCTTTTGGGTTGAGCCAATAGTCCTCTATAAATATGGCTTTTCAAGGTCCAGTCGTGAGTATTTTATTCGATATTTTATCGAGATAATCGCCGTTGCAATCATCGGCTTCGGATTGGTATTCATTACCAGCAGATTTAATTTGAATCAAATCGCGACTCTCCTAATCAGAACAGGACTAGGTCTGGTAGTCCCTAGCATATGCATATTTCTTGTGTATCGACGAACAAAAGAGTTCGCATTTATCATGCCAATCTTCAAGAAGCTTTTCCGTAAGACAAATCGATAGATTGAGCATATAATCAAATTACACAACTTGATGCTGACTCGAGAGGGTTGGCGAATGAAATTTTTCATCGTGGATAAGGAAGAGTCATGGAGTTTAGAAATCTGAAGCAACAATTCCAGATATTGAAAGAACGGATGGACAAGGCGGTCGCAGAGGTGATGGCCGAGTGCAACTTCATCGGTGGTAGGCAGGTGAAGGAGCTCGAAGAGAAGCTTGCAGCGTATGTGGGTGTGAAACACTGCATCAGCTGCGGTAACGGCACCGACGCCCTGACGATGATGCTGATGGCCTGGAACATAGGACCAGGCGATGCGGTGTTCGTCCCCGACTTCACCTTTTTCGCAACCGGGGAGGTCGTCTCCTTCGAGGGTGCGACCCCGGTGTTCGTAGACGTCGATCCCGATACCTTCAACATGGATCCCGACAGTCTCGAGGAAGCAATCCTGGCGGTCAAGGCTGAGGGAAGACTCGATCCAAGGGTGGTGATTCCCGTTGACCTGTTCGGACTTCCCGCGGACTATGACCGGATCACCGGTATTGCACACCGGCATGGCCTGAGGGTGCTGGAGGATGCCGCGCAGGGATTCGGGGGAATGTACAGGGGCAGACGGGCCTGTTCATTGGGCGATGCCGCTACCACCTCCTTTTTCCCCGCAAAACCCCTCGGATGCTATGGCGACGGAGGGGCGGTCTTCACCAACGATGACCGGGAGGCCGAGTACCTGCGCTCGATCGCGGTGCACGGCAAGGGTTCCTACAAGTACGACAACGTGCGCATCGGTTGGAACTCGCGCCTCGATACCATCCAGGCTGCGATCCTGTTGGTGAAGTTCGATGCGTTCACAGAATATGAACTTGAAGACGTGAACAAGGTTGCCTCGTGGTACACCGAAGCTTTGAGGGCCAAGGTGAAGACTCCGCTTGTGCCCGAAGGATACTATTCGAGCTGGGCGCAGTACACCATCCAGGTCAAGGACGAAACGGAGCGGACCACCTTGCAGCAGAAGCTTAAGGAGCAGGGGATCCCGACGATGGTGTATTATCCGAAGCCGATGCAGGGGCAAGCGGCATTCGGTAACTTGCAGTCGTATGTTGAGTGTGAAGTGACGGAGAAACTTTGTAACACTGTGCTATCATTACCGATGGACTCTGGAAAGGATAAGTCGGAAATACTAAAAATTTGTGAAACAATTCTTAGGGAACTGTAGTGTGGACAATGATAAACAACCAATAAAGAAAAATCTCCTTTTGATTACCAATCATTTTCCATTTGGTGTTCAAGAGCCTTTTTTACGTCATGAACTTGAATATTTGAAAAAGTATTTTACACTAACGGTTGTTACCACCGATTGCACATCACCATTGTCCAGTGGCGTTGGACATGATTTTCCAGTTTATCGTATAAAGATTCATTCGAATTTTTTTGTCAAGATTTGCTTCATTCTCATCTCTTTGACAAAGAAGTTCGTGTGGAAGGAAATAATTCTCATTATTAGGGAAAAAAGGGACATTCTCGCCAAATTACAAACCTCTCTATACAACGTTATATCTGCAATATCGTTTTATCATCATATGAAACGTCTGAAATTATACAATTCTCAGGACTTAATCTACTCATATTGGCATAATTATAAGGTCTTAAGCATGGGCTTGTTGCTGGAGAAGAACAATTTGCATTCGATACCGATAGTTTCCAGAATCCATGGATATGATCTGTTCAATGAGCGAGTCGACGTTGGTAATCGTCAAGCTTTCAAAACAGAAATGGATTCACATCTTTCAAATCTATTTTTTTCGAGTAGATATGGAAAGAATTATTATGAAACGCATTTTGGATTTTCAAAAGGATGTAATTACAGCGTAGCCTATCTTGGTGTTGAAAAATCAGATACTGTGACACTTCTCAATCCCAATTTCGGTTTGTCAATAATAAGTGTCTCAAATGTAATTCCGTTGAAGAGAATTGATTTGATTATTGATGCTCTTGGACTTATAAAAGATATTACGGTTGATTGGGTGCACTTTGGAACTGGAAGTAGTATGGACAATCTAAAAAAATTTGCTGAAGAACGGTTGGGGGAAATGGGAAATATCAGTTATCGTTTTGGGGGACAGATCCGGAATTCTGATTTACGTGAGTATTACAAGAACAATAACATTGACGTATTCATAACAACGTCATCTTCAGAGGGAGGATGTCCTGTTTCAGTTCAAGAGGCTTTTTCTTTTGGAATACCATCGATATGTTCAGATGTTGGAGGGCTTACCGAGATGATTGAAGATGGTGGGAGTGGTTATCTCTTACCGAAATTTTCAACTCCTGAGATGATTAAAAACATCTTGCTGAGAATGTACTCTCAGAAACAAACTGGAAAACTTGAGGAAATGAAGCGCAAAGCGTATAAAACATGGGAAGAACAATTCAATGCTGAAAAGAATTATGAGTTCTTCGCAACGGAACTTCATAAGATAGCGAGATAGAACATTCTTTTAGAAGGAACACCATGGCAAACATAGCAGTGATAGGAACAGGATATGTCGGATTGGTCTCCGGGGCCCTCTTTAGTGATTTCGGGCATACGGTTGTCTGTGTCGACAATGACGAACAGAAGATTGACCGTCTTCTGAATGGTGAGATTCCCATCTACGAACCGGGATTGGAGCCAATTGTTACGAACAACGTCTACTATAAACGATTGCGTTTCACCACTGACCTGAAACAGGCGGTAGGTGCCTCCGATATCATATTCATAGCTGTGGGAACTCCTCCAGCACATGATGGTAGTGTCGACATGCAATATGTTCTCGCAGCCGCCCGAGGCATCGCCGAGCACATGGATGCCTACAAGGTTATTGTGGATAAATCCACCGTTCCTGTGGGTACGGGCCAACGGGTCCGTTCCGAGATGCAAGAGGTGTTGGACAGAAGAGGAGTCGACATCTCTTTCGACGTTGTCTCGAATCCCGAGTTTCTCCGCGAAGGATCTGCAGTCCAAGACTTCACCCATCCGGATCGGGTGGTAATAGGCACCGAGAATGAGAAAGCCCTGGATATCATGAAGGATGTCTACCGTGTGTTGTTTCTCAACGAGACCCCCTTTGTGGAGACCGATATTGAGACCGCTGAGATGATAAAATATGCATCCAATGCGTTCCTTGCTATGAAGATAACTTTCATCAACGAGCTCGCCAACGTATGTGAGAAGGTCGGTGCCAATGTGCAGAAAGTAGCAAAGGCTATGGGACAAGATGGGCGTATTTCCCCAAAGTTTCTCCATGCCGGTCCAGGATATGGAGGCAGTTGCTTCCCCAAAGATACCAAGGCGCTTGCAGAGATCGCCCGTAGTTGTGGTGAACCCATGAAACTGATGGATGCCACGGTTGAAGCGAACGAGAAGCAGAAGTTGCGCATGGTAAGGAAAATTACCGGGGAACTCGGAGAAGATCTTCATGGCAAGACCATAGCGATATTGGGGATCACCTTCAAACCCAAGACCGACGATATGCGTGATTCTCCTTCGTTGGTGATCCTTCCCGAATTGGTGAAGTGCGGAGCAAAACTGAGAGTAACCGATCCCCAAGGAAAGAAAGAGGGCCTTTGGCGATTCAAGGACATTTCCGAAAATCTGACTTGGTGTACGGATATCTACTCGGCTGTCGAGCAGAGCGATGCTACGGTGATCCTAACCGAATGGCACCAGTTCAGGGCAATTGATTTCACACGTTACGAAGCCCTCGGAGCCAAGAAAGTCCTGTTTGATTTGAGAAACATCTACCGAAGGGACCAAATGGAGCAACTTGGGTTCGTCTACCATGGTGTAGGCGTATAATAGGCCACGAGGCTTCCCACATAAGGAATTACTGATGGAAAACCGTTTGATCTCGGTGGTAATAACCACCTATGGGCGTACCTTTACCTTCATTCGGAAGGCGGTTGAAAGCGTTGCGAAGCAGACTTATCCGCAGATTGAAATTCTTGTTGTCGATGACAATGGAATTGATTCACCGCTCGGTATCGAACTGGAGGAGGGGCTCTCTTCATTGGGCGATCCGAGAATCACCTTGATTCACCATCAAACGAACCAAGGTGCCTGTGCAGCCAGGAATACTGGCATAGCACAAGCCAAGGGAGAATATATCGCATTCCTCGATGACGATGACGAGTGGTTGCCTGAAAAGATTGCTTTACAGGAAGCTGTTCTGACAAACGATCCGACCATAGGACTTGTCTACTGCAATTACTTCCTGCAGGTGGGTGACCAACCCATGCGACCGAAAAGGAAGAATAGTTTTAATGGATATGTTTTTGACAAGTTGCTCTACCGGAATTTCATAGGATCCACATCTTTTGTCATGATCAGAAGGACGGTTGTGGAACAATGCGGACCATTCAATATCAACATGAAGTCCTCTCAAGATTATGAGTACTGGCTTCGTATCTCGAAACGGTTCAAGATTTTTGGGCTGCAACAGAACCTGGTGATTTACCATGCCCACGCAGGGCAACGGATCACCACTTCAGTGCAGAACCGTATAGATGGGATTGAAATGTTGAACTCGATTTATCATGACGACATGGTGAAGAGCAAGAGAATACTGAGTCGTAGGAAACTGGTGCTTGCACCATACTATGTGGCGCGGGACGGATATGTGAAGGGAATGGCGTATGCATTGAAGACCTATTTTCTCTATCCGTTTTCCCTCGTTTCATTGGCGATGGTGATACTAAGTGGATTGGGGAAAAAGCCATCCTGGTAGAACAGGTAGCTTCTTCATATTACTAGCCGACTAGGCAACTTGATCGTCAAGTTGTCAAATCATCTTGTTGTGCCTTCCGATTCCGGAGGGCATTTTTTTTACCTTTAGGTTTAATATTTAAAGGCTGTAATATGACCGTAAGTCCACAACGCTCGCCGGTACATGCTTCTTTGTCCCACCCGTTTGAATCATCATTCAGCCATCAAATGACAACCATGGTGAATAGTCGTCGCCAAATCGTAACATTCTGTAGGTTCACTTCCGGGAAAATCCATGATATCATCTTCACCAATAAGATGTTAAGGAGAATCCAATGGCAAAGGAACCAACCAAGCATGTTGTGGTCATAGGGGCTGGAATCGCCGGATTATCGGCCGCTTCCTACCTGTTGCGAAATGGATATGCGGTTACCGTCGTCGAACAACACGACAAGCCCGGTGGGTTGTGCACCTCCTGGAAACGGAAAGGATACACCATAGACTATTGCGTGCATTGGCTGGTAGGCACAAAACCGGAAACGGAATTCCACCAGATTTGGGAAGAACTGGGAGCGTTGACCAACGGGGACGGTTCTCCAGTCCCGATCGTCAATGCCGAGACGTTTTCCACCATTGGTCTTTCCGATGGCGAAACCATCGAAATGCATAGCGACATCGAGAAGTTTCGGGCAGAATTGCTCCGCCTTGGACCTGAGGATGAAAAGCAGATCGATAGATTCTGCAAATCATTGCACAATCTAGCAACCATGACGATGCCTGCCCTGAGTGACGAAAAGAGCCTTGGGAGAAGCCTCGCGAACCTGCTGCAGATGCGGCATATCATGGGACACCTGATACCTTTGGAGGAATATGGCAAGCGGTTTTCTAGCCCCAGGATACGGGAATTCTTCAATGTCTCAATTCCTGGTGATTGGAGTCTTGCATCACTTACCTTGGGATTGGCACAACAGCATATCAAGGGGGCAGGGTATCCCGTTGGAGGCTCGTTGAACCTCGTTCGGAACATGGAACGGGTCATCAAGCGGTTGGGAGCCGACCTGCGATATGGCAATACAGTTACAAAGATCAATGTCGTCGATGGCGTCGCTGTCGGTATCACCACCGAGCAGGGCGAAACCATCGCTGCCGATTACGTGATCAGTGCCGCGGACGGGCACCAGACGCTCCACAACTTCCTCGGTGGAACCTTTATGCCACAGCCGCTGCAACATGCCTACGAAACCTATCCCCTGTTTCCTTCTACCGTATTCGTGGCCCTGGGACTCGACCGGGACTGCAGCGCATTGCCCCATGCCTCGACTCCGTATCTGGATCCCCCATTGGAACTCGCCGATGGTTCGGTCCACACACATTTCAGTGTCACCGTTTACAACTACGACGATACCTTGGCTCCCAAGGGAAAAACCCTGGTCACCGTACTCTTCAATACATGGAACAGTGGATACTGGGATGATTTGGTACAAACCGACCGGAAACAATACGAACTGACCAAGGATGGTATCGCAAAGCAGGTGATCGGCTATTTGGAAAAGATGTTTGGGGGTATCAAGGAGCATATCGACATGGTGGATGTCTCGACACCCCATTCGGTCATTCGATACACAGGCAACTGGAAGGGTAGTTACGAGGGCTTCGCCCCCACTCGCAAGACCTTGAGCAAGACGCTCCCAAAAACCCTGAAAGGGTTGGAGAATTTTTCCATGATCGGGCAGTGGACAGCACCTGGAGGGGGGCTGCCTACCGCTGCAAAGGATGGACGCGATATCGCCATCAAATTGTGCAAGCTAGACAAACGGCAGTTCACTGGCACCTTACCGCAGTAATATTTTCCAAATGATGAATAGGGAGACAGCGGCATTGCCACCGTCTCCCGTAAAACCATGCTGGAAATTACTACTTCAACTCTTCGTCGAAACAGACAGCCACCTTGCCGCATGCACCACTTGCCATGAGGCGATAGGCTTCATCGGCCTGTTCGAGACTGAAGCGGTGGGTGACCAGATCCTCGGGGTGGATATTCCATCGCACCAAGCGTTCCACCAAATCCTCCATGCGCCAAATGCTGGTGACCCAGGAACCATAGATGGTTTTCTGGTCATGGATGATATCGGGACTCGGGTTGAAACTCACCGTGCCACCTTCGCCAACCATCGCAATCTTGCCCCATTGTCGGGTCGCCCGGATAGCCAACGCCCTGCCGTCGGCATTGGCACTGCAATCGATCGCCTTCTCCACACCTTTGCCACCGGTGAGCGCCTTGATCTTGTCCAGCGTATCGGCACCCGGAGTGAACACATGGTCGACCAGCTTGAGTTTCTTGGCCAGCTCGATGCGCTCCTGCTGGAACTCGACACCGATGAGCATGTTCGCTCCCATAGCCTTCGCCAACATCAACGCCGCCAGTCCAACCGGACCAAGGCCGACAACCAGCACCGCATCGTTTCCACTGATACCGATCTTCTCGATCGCCTCGTAAACCGTGCCGAAACCACAGGCAACCTGTGCTCCGTCGGTATAGGTGAGTTGGTCGGGAAGGAACACCAGGTCCTTTTCGTCAGCCAATATGTATGGAGCCATGCCACCATCCCGCTGCCAACCGTAGGCAGCCCGGTATTCGCTTGAACAGCTGATCATATAGCCCATGCGGCAATCGTGGCAGACACCACATCCGCTGATATGGTACACGATCACGCGGTCGCCCGCCTTGAAACGCTTGCACCCGGGACCGGCTTCCACAACCTGTCCGCACGGTTCGTGGCCGGCAATGACATTCTGGTAGCCTTCGGGACCCTTGCCCAGATGCTCACGGTAAATAGCCCTGATATCGGAACCGCAGATCGTGGAACTCTTGGTTTTCACCACAACCTGACCGTGTCCCGGAGTTGGAATCGGAAAATCCTTGAATGCAACGGTGCTGTCACCAGGTAACAGCGCTCCCTTCATGGTCTTTGTACTCATTGAAAACTCCTCCTTGCGCATCTATGGCGCTTTATTCTAGTAGAGCGTGGTGATGCTTCCGTCCTCATCCCACAGGTCGTGCCAATCCCGGGCGCTTTCCCAAAGGAACACATGTCCCTTGATCAAACGGCAATCGCGGTCGATTCCATCGATCGCCTCCTTCTCCCGCGTTGTCAACGGATCGCCGCAGACCGCTTCCAGGTTAGACCGGATATTCCGCTCCTTGGTAGAGAAGGGGATAGGTACATGTCCGTTCGCAACCGCCCACTTCAGGCAAATGGCGGCAGGGTGCACGCCATGGTCCTTGGCGATGGCTACGATAACCGGATCTTCCATGTCGACCGTATCGTGGTCCGTCTTGTCCCGCTCGGGACGGCCGGGAGACCCGAGTGGGGAATACCCGATCGGCACAATGCCGTGTTGCTTGCAGTAGTCGAACAGCGCCCGCTGTTGGAAATGGGGATGCAGTTCCATCTCGTTGCATGCCGGCGCGATCCGTGCATCGCGCACCACCAGGCTCAATTTTGGCACCGTCATGTTCGATGTTCCGATATGGCGTACCAGTTTCGCATCGACCAACGACTCCAACACACGCCAGGTTGCCATGTATCGCTGGTGGTTGTAGGGAATCGCATTGGGGCTGCGGCTATCGATCGAGCACTTCGGTGGATGGTAGTTGGGAAATGGCCAATGGATGAGATACAAGTCGAGATACTCGAGTTGCAGGTCGTGCAGGGACTGCATGAACGATGCCCTTGCCGCCTCGGGTTCGTGCTTGTCGTTCCAGAGTTTGCCGGTTATCCACAAGTCCTCCCGTTTCACCACGTTGTCGGCGAACAATTGGGCAAGGACTTCTCCGATTTGCTTCTCGTTACCGTAGACCGACGCGCAGTCGATGTGCCGGTATCCCATTTCGACAGCGGTTCGGACCGCCTTGGCAATGGAATCCGGTTCCACATGGTCACTACCGAACGTTCCCAGGCCGATTGCCGGGAATCGGGCCTGCGTCTGGGGAACGGTTATATATGGTGTTTGCAATGCAAGTGTCTTGTTCATACGTACTGTTTCCTCTCTTCGATTATCATCCTAGCAAGTATGGGAACGAATGCAATACGTGAAATACGCTAAGGATATATTGTTTTGCGTAAATTTTTCCTATATGATGCCTGCATGGGAGTTATCGGCATATCATTGCGATTCCACGATTCATTCGACTCCGCCGTCGCGCGCGGCATTATCGAATATGCCAAGGGCAAGCGGGATTGGTCGTTGCGTGGTTCGGGCGGCGGTTTGCGTCCGTTGCGCTTCTCGGGCAAGGACAAGTGCGATGCGATCATCACCCGCATTGAGAGTGAGGACGATGCCGACCGCTACGCCTCCATGGGTATTCCCATCGTCGACATTGCGGGAGCCCATACCCGGCAGACCATCCACCGCGTCCAGAACGACGATTTCGCCACCGGGCGTCGGGCAGGTGAGTACGTGCGGCGTCTTGGAGCCCGCTCGTTCGCCTACTGTGGTGTTCCCGAGGTGCATTGGTCCCGCCAGCGCCTGTTGGGGTTCGCCGAAGCAGCTGGGATCGCTGTCGATCGGATTCCCCGTTTCGAACGCAGCCTCACCTGGTGGCAGCAAAGCAACCAGACACCTGCATTGCACAGTTGGCTGAAACAACTGCCTCGCACCACCGCCTTGTTCTGTTGCAACGACACCGCGGGGGTGAAGGTCCTCGCTCACTGCGGGGATATCGCACGGGAGATACCGGCGGACATCACCCTACTTGGTGTCGACGACGAGGACCTGCTGTGCACGTTGTGCAACCCGAGCCTCTCCAGCGTCCGTCTCGATTGCGCCACCATCGGTTACCGCTCCGCGGCGCTGGTGGATGAATTGCTCGAAGTTGATTCACCGCGGTCGTTCGACCATCAGCGCACCTTGCTCATAGCTCCACAGGAAGTGGTGGAGCGGGAGAGTACGACTGTCGTATTGGAACGTGATGCGGTTGTTGCCCGCGCTGTGCAGTTCATCCGTTCCCACTACTCGAAACCCATCGGAGTGGAGGATGTGGTCTCGGCCTGTTCCGTTTCCCGCAGGTCATTGGAAGTCAGGTTCAAGCAAGCCCGGGGCGTGACGATCCATCGGGAGATAACCGGGAGACGACTTGAACAGGCTTGCAGGTTGCTCAAGCAGACCGATCTGACCATTGAAACGATTGCCAGCGAATGTGCCTTTCCCAACGTCCAACGCTTCCATGTCCTGTTCAAACGCATCCATGGAGTGACTCCTGGATTCTGGCGTTCCAAATAATACCCTACAGGGTATAAATCGATAATATACCCTACAAGGTATATTCCAAACATGGACATTCGCTTCCAATGCATGTATAGTGTTGGCCGTACAGAAATTGACAAGGAGTCATGAAAACCATGGAACATAGTCTTTCCTACGTGTTGGTCACCCCCTACACGATTGCAAAAAGCCGTACCGGCGGGGTGTTGTCACGCCTGCTTTCCCGTTTGGATATAGAATTGGTAGGGGCCCAAATGTTCGCTCCGGACGAGAATTTTGTCACCAGGTATGCTGCCCTGATCCGCGAACAGCATGATGGCGACAATACCAAGACCAGCGAATTGTTGGCCGATTACATCGAGCAGAACCTTTCTCCTTCCCAAGGTCGCCGCCATCGCTCGTTGCTGTTGATATTCCGTGGAGAGGAACCCTGCCGCAAGCTCAGCGAGATATGTGGACCGGTGCAAGCCGAGCGACGCAGCATCGACAGTATGACCGGTGAGAATATCCGGGACACCTATGCCGACCTGATCATGGATTCTGACGACCCCGACCATGTCTCCTATTTCGAACCCGCCGTGCTTACACCCCGTTTGCAGTCCACCGCAGACTTGCACCTGAAGATGTTCGCGGATTGGTTGCCCGATGAGCAGAATATCGTCGAGAACATGGTGTATCCCAATCCTGCCAAGGTCCAACGCTCGTTGGTCATCATCAAGCCTGACAACTGGAAATATGCCTCGAGCAAACCCGGTACCATCATCGACATGTTCAGCAGGACCGGTTTGCGTGTCGTCGGAGTGAAGGTCCACCGCATGAGCGTTGCCGAAGCCCTCGAGTTCTACGGCCCGGTCAAGGATGCCCTCAAGGAAAAGTTGGCTCCGGTGTTCGGTCGCAAGGCCAAGGAGCAGTTGGAGGCCCACTTCAACATCACCCTCAGCGGCGATACCGAGCAGGCATTGTCCTCCAGTGTCGGTATCGAATACGCCATCGACCAGTTCGAGCAGATCATCGAGTTCATGTCGGGTATCCGCCCATCGCAATGTCCCCTCGAAGAGTTGAACCAACCCGGTTCGGTCAAGTGCATGATCCTGATCTACGAGGGAGAGGATGCTATTGGCAAGATACGTGACGTCTTGGGACCCACGGATCCCCTGAAGGCTCCTGGTGGAACGATCCGCCGCGAGTTCGGCAGCAACATCATGGTGAACACCGCACACGCCTCCGATTCCGCCGAGAGCGCCAAGCGTGAGATGAAGGTGGTGAAGATCCACGACAACTCGTGTGGCGATATCATGCGTTCCTATCTGGCAATGCACGCATAATTGGCAAACGAAGCGAGAGGAAAGGGACCATGCAATGGTCACTCTCCCGAGCGAGTGCAGGCAACGTAAGTATCCATAACTCGCCCATAGGGCGGCAGGGGAGGCAAAGCCTCCACTTTCCTGGGCTTGCCCTGGGGTAGGGATACCTTTCATCTTCACGCTTACATACCGATAGGGTGCCTTTCAAAAGACCTCCAAGCATCGTGCCTGGAGGTTTTTTGTTGGTGCATTGTCCCTGTCAGGTGATGCTACGACTCGGAAACGCGATCTTCATAATGGATCAGGTTCATGGATTTCAAAGTCCAGATATAGCGTTCCACAGTTCTGGTGGAAATGCCGGTCACCTCGACAATCTGAGGAATCCGGGCACCAGGGTGATGTTGGATGCTTTGCAAGATGCGATCCGAGTCACTCGATCTCGACCACCTTGATCATGTTCGTCATACCCGGACTTCCCACCGGGACACCGGCTGTGATCACCACCGTCTCGCCTTTTTGCACCAGCCGATGCTCCTGCAGATACCGTGGCGCGAACGTGAGCAGCTCGTCCACCGTAGCCAGGTTGTCGATCAACACGGGAGTCACTCCCCAGGAAATCGCCAGACGGCTCACCGTCGATGCCACCGGAGAGAAGGCGATGATCGGCGTACCGGGACGGAATTTGGCGATACGGCGGGCTGTGCTGCCCGAGTGGGTGAAACAGGCGATCTTCGAAGCCTGGACCGCCAACGCCAATTCGCGCGTCGCCAGACCCACGGCCTCGGTGGTGGTTCGCTTGCTGCGCAATTCGACATGCTCGCGGTTCAACCCCTGGTCGAGCACCAACCGTTTGAATTCGACACTCGACTCGGTATGCGAGATGATGCGGTTCATGATCTCGACCGCCTTCAACGGGTAATCGCCCGCCGCGGTCTCGCCCGAAAGCATCACCGCACTGGTACCGTCCAGCACCGCGTTCGCCACATCGTTGGTCTCGGCACGGGTAGGGCGGGGATTGTGCATCATCGACTCGAGCATCTGCGTGGCTGTAATGACCGGCAATCCCGCTTCATTGCAGGCGCGTATGATCGACTTCTGGATAATCGGCACCTCCTCGGGATACATCTCGACACCCAAATCTCCGCGTGCGACCATGATGGCACTCGACTCGGCGATGATTCCCTTGATATCGTCGACCGCCTCGGGTTTCTCGATCTTGCTGATGATCGGGATTTCCCGGCCGTGCCGCTCGCGCATCAACCGGCGCAAAGCCGCGACATCGGCTGCACTACGCACGAACGAGAGCGCCACATAGTCCAGATTGTTGGCGAAGGCGAACTCCAGGTCCTTCTCGTCCTTGGGTGTGAACGACGACAGGTGCCGCAACGGTACGCCTGGCAAGTTGACACCCTTGCGGGGTTTGACCACACCACCTTCGATAGCCGTGCAATGGATATCGTGCCCCACCACCTTGTTGGCCGTCAGTGCGATCAATCCGTCGTCGATCAGGATGCGGCAACCGGGGGTGATCTCTTCATGCAGGAAAGGGTAGTCGATACCGATGCGTTCTTTCGTCCCTACGCAGATTTCTGTAGTCAGGATGATCGAATCGCCCCGTTCCAACACGATGAAAGGTTCGGCAAGGGTGCCGACTCGGATCTTCGGACCCTGCAGGTCCTGGAACACCGCTATGGGAATCCCCAGTTCCACCGATGCCTTGCGTGCACGGTCGACCCGGCTCTGTTGTTCGGCGGCACTACCATGGCTGAAGTTCAGCCGGATGACCCGTGCCCCTCCCTGGATGATCGCCTTGATGGTTTCGTACGATTCCGATGCAGGTCCGATTGTCGCCACAATCTTGGTATAGGTGTTCAAGCGTTCCATATGGTTCCCCCTATGCACTCCATTCTACGATACTCCATTGCAAGAGTAAATCCAGATTCCGGGAATTGGGTTCCTGGTACCATGACCCAGGTTGTCGAAGGGGAAACTCAAGAAGAAATATCGTCGATCATGGTATCGGGCGGAGTGCCTTCGATCCATACGAATATCTGGTTGGGAAGGCAAATTATCCATTGTCCCGCACGGTGGATGCGCCCCATCGAAACACAGATTTTCAAGGGACAGCAATCGCAGTCCTCCACAAAGGCCTCTCCATTCCGAATCACCACCTCCATCGTGCCATTGGGGCCAGGAACCTGCGCTGTGCTGTTCTGGTCGAGTGCATAGGTCCACTGGGATTCGGCGACCTCGATCCGTACGGCCGGATTCGAAACGGGTTGACCATACACCTGAACCGACAACAAGGCAATGGCGAGGATGCTGAGGGTTAGGATCAACACATCCGCGGGTCTGGCAAGATGTTTCATGCGGTAGGACTCCTCCCTATATGGTATAGCAAGTATCGGGCGGTTTGCCCAGTAATCGCAACGCCAAGGCATCACCCGGTTGCCTTCTGCCTGAATTTTCATTTTTCCCTGTTGTTCACCTTTTACCCGTGGTATAACTAAGGGTAGTTACACAGAAGGAGGTTTTGTGTCATGAAAAAAGCAAAAGTATTGCTTATCGGAGCCGTCCTGGTCATCTTCACCCTCACTTCAGTATTTGGTGCAGGTGCCACGGAAGCAGCAGGGGCCTACACTTGGAAACCGAATAGACCCATCAACTTGATCGTTCCCTGGGGAGCCGGTGGATCGACCGACCGTTCAGCCCGCGCGACAGCCGCGATCATAGAAGAGGCGCTGGGAATCAGTGTCGTCGTCGTCAACCAGGCCGGTGCCTCGGGTTCATTGGGAACCAAGGCCACGATGGATGCCCCCAAGGACGGGTATACCTGGACAGCTGGAGCGGTCAAGGACCTTGGCGTCTACAAGATCCAAGGATTGCTGGACACGACACTGGACGACTGGCACATCTACACCAACGTAGCCATGCCCAACGTCATCTCTGTCAACGCCAACTCCCCCTATAAGACCTTCGACGACCTTTTGGCCGCCTTCAAGGCAAAGCCGGGTCAGATCACCGTCGCGACCGCCGGAGTCAACTCCGCCGGACACACCGCCATGGAATTGCTCTCCAAGCACACCGGAATCACCTATCGGCATGTCACCTATGATGGTGGAGCTCCCGCAGTCACAGCAACCGTCGGTGGCGAAGCGGAAGTCGTCCCACAGCTCTCGGTCGAACAGGTCGACATGATCCGTGCCGGCAAGCTCCGCCCGCTGGTGGTCCTGACCACCGAGCCGTTGGAAATCGAAGGATACGATGGTGTCGTTCCACCGATCACCAATTGGATCTCCGACTTCAAGGTTGCCGCCCAATACTTCGCGATCTTCGTACCGAAGGCTGTCCCCAAGGAAGTTTCCGATACCCTCGACAAGATTTGGGAAGAGAACGTCATGACCAGCGACAGCTTGCGCACCTGGGCAAAGCAGAACGCAGTCGTGTTCGACCCCGCATATGGCAAGAGCGCATTCGACAAGTCGTTCGGCATGGTGCAGATCGACGCATGGCTCAAGTATGATGCCGGCGATGCTGTCATGTCACCCGATTCAGTAGGCATACCAAGACCGTAATCGAATTGTAGGATACCGGACATCCTCTGCAAAAGGGTGTCCGGCTCTAGTGATCTGTAACAACATAAGCTTGTAGCTGAGCTTGGAGCGGATCGGAAAGAGGGCAAGGACAAGGAAGCGAAGATATCGAGATATCTGAGCTGACACGAACGCAGTCCATCTGTCCGATAGGCCCAAGAAAAGCAAAGATCAGGATGGTGCAGATCACTAGTTACAAAAGCATGCTGGATTCGGGGACTCCGGATTCAGCATGTCTATGCTTGGCGTTTCATTATACAAGTTCGTGTTGTAAGTACGCAGTTTAATTTCATAGTAAGATTTCGCGGTACAGCGAGCGAACAGTCGTCCGGAATACAGACAAAGAGAGGGTCGTCCATGGCACCTGTGCAGACATCGTTGAAAAACAAACGTCCGGCTGGCGAAAAAATGCCCCGGGCCGACTTCATCACCTCAGTCCTGCTTATGGCATTGTCGGCATTCGTGATCATCGAATCGCTGCGTATGCCGCGTCTTGAGCATAGGAATATCAATCCCTATACCATACCTGGAATGGTGCCGGCCATTCTTGGTGTGATCATGGGAGTACTGAGCATCACCTTATTCTTCCGTGCCATGCGTTACGGTGGGTACCGCTTGTCCAAGCACACTACGGCGGCAACGTCGTCATCCTCCGCATCGGCAGGAGATGGCAGCCCACAAAAGGTCGGATTCTGGCACAAGCCGGAAACGCTCAGGGTCATCCTGACCGTCGGTTTCTGCCTGTTGTACGCCATAATCCTTGTGGGTTGGGCCTGGTACCCGATCGCCACCTTCCTCTATGTCTTCGGGTTCATCGTGATCTTCGAGTACGATCGCACCAAAGGCCCGGGCGAACAGAAGCGGATATTCATCCTGGCTGGAGTGGAGGCACTGTTGACTGCCGTACTGGTGTCGGTCGTATTCCGCTACGTCTTCCTGATCCGTCTACCATAGGAGTTGCCGATATGTTTGAAGGATTGAAAATGCTGGGCATCGGGTTGGGCAATTTCCTGACCCTTGGAACGATATTCAATGTATTCTGGGCCACACAACTGGGAATCATCGTCGGTATGCTGCCGGGCCTCACAGCTACCATGGGAATCGCGTTGCTCACGACGCTGACCTTCCGCATGCCGGCCGACAACGCGGTGCTGATCCTGATCTGCATGTATATCGGCTCGATCTACGGTGGAAGCCGTAGTGCGATCCTGCTCAATATCCCCGGAACCCCCGCCAATGCCGCCACTGCGGTCGACGGACACCCCCTTTCCCGGCAGGGAAGGGCCGGAGAAGCTATCGGAATCGCCACCACCGGATCCTTCCTCGGTTCGGTGATCGGCATGATCATGCTCGCCCTGTTCACCCCGCTTATCGGCAACTTCGCATTGAGCTTCCAGTCGATCGAATTCTTCTGGCTGGCGATATTCGGTGTGGTCATCAGCGGTACGTTGACAGCACCCAAGGATCCGCTCAAGGGGTGGATCTCGGGGTTCTTCGGTCTGATGATCGCCATGATCGGTATGGAGGGTATCCATGCCCACGTCCGCTTCTCGTTCGGAAACATCGAGTTGTCGGGCGGAATCCGTCTGATTCCCGCCATGGTCGGTGCATTCGGGTTCGCCGAGGTCATCATGATGATGAAGCACCAGAAGGTGGAGATCATCAAGAGTGAGATCAAGCGGGTGATTCCCCGCTTCATGGATATCGCGAAATACTGGAAGACCATTATCCGCTCCGGTTTGATCGGCACGTTCATCGGAGCGATTCCTGGTGTCGGCGAGGATATCGGGGCATGGGTGAGCTATGACTTCGCACGCCGTGCCAGCAAGGAATCGGAGAAGTTCGGGCATGGCAGCATCGAAGGTTTGATTGCCGCCGAGACCGGCAACAACGCCGCAGTCGGTGGAGCGATCATCCCCGTCCTTTCGTTGGCGATTCCCGGTTCAGCCCCCGCCGCGGTCCTCATGGCCGCCATGTATATCCACGGGGTTCGTCCAGGTCCGCTGATCATGGTGGAAAATCCCCAGTTCGTCTATTCGGTGGTCGCCATGTTCCTTCTCGCGACGGTCGCCATGTTCATCCTCGGCCTCTCCATGGTCAAGACGCTGGTCAAAGTGCTCCAGGTTCCCCGGAGCAAACTGATGCCGGTGGTGCTGGTGTTGTGCGTGATCGGTGCTTACGCCGTCGAATCCCGCTATTTCGACATCATCATCATGGTGATCTTCGGATTGTTGGGCTATGTGATGCAGGAACTCGACTATCCGGTGGCACCCATGGTGCTCGGCATCATCCTCGGCGATATCCTCGACAAGAACCTCAGGCGGGCATTGGTGCTTACCGACGGCAGCCTGACCCCATTCTTCACCCGTCCGATCTCGATAGTACTGATTTTTTTCATCATATTGAGTATGGTGAGCAAGATGCGCTGGTTCAACCTGTTCATGGGCAACGTGAAAGCCTCGATAAAGGGACTGTTCAAGCGCCGATAGAGGCGGATCGGTATGCGATCGTGGGAGGATGTGTTTGATGCAGGATTTGGTGCACGGGAAACGGACATTCAAAGCTGGTCTGGTCGGTTCGGGGTTTGCCGCCGCGTTCCATTATGAATCGCTCAGGCGGGTCTACGAGGCCCATGTCGAGGTTGTCGGCGTCTACTCGACTTCGGCCGAACGACGCCAGGACTTTGCCCGGGAGCGGGGTATCCGAGCCTTCGCATCGTTGGATGAATTGATCGCCAACTGCGATGTGGTGCACGTATGCACGCCCCCCTCCACCCACGAGGCCATTGCGGTCGCTGCGCTTGCGATGCACAGGCACTGCATCATCGAAAAACCGTTCACCGGTTATTTTGGCGACGGGTCGCCCGATTTCAGTGGCAAGACGCTGGATAGGATGGAGGCCTTGGCCGGTGCCATGTCCAGTGTCGGACGGATCCTCGAGGCGGAGCAACAGAGCAAGGGTACCATAGCCTATGCGGAGAATTGGGTATTCGCTCCGGCGATCCAGAAGGAACGGGAAATCCTGGAGAAGACCGGCTCCCAGATCCTGTGGATGCACGGGGAGGAGTCCCATTCCGGTTCGCACTCGAAGTATTACGGCTTGTGGTCCCATTCCGGAGGCGGATCGATCATGGGCAAGGGGGTGCACCCGCTCACCGCCGCGTTGTATATGAAGAAGGTCGAGGGTCGTGCCCGCAACGGCAAGGCTATCCGACCGGTTGCTGTCTCGGCGCGTACCCATGCGGTGACCACCAGCGATTGGTATGAGGATGCGGGGTTCCTGCGAACGAGCTACACCGATATCGAGGATTTCGGTCTGGTCCATGTCATATTCAGTGACGGCAGCTTCGCCGATATCTTCGCCACCGAACTGGCTATGGGCGGGGTCCACAACTGGCTCGAGGTGTGTGCCAACAACCACCGCACCCTCTGTTCGATCAATCCCAACAATTCGTTGCAGACGTATAATCCGAAGGAAGAGCAGTTCAAGGACATCTATGTGGTCGAGAAGATCGGGACCAAGCAGGGCTGGGCGAACACGTCCCCCGACGAGGATTGGTTCACCGGGTACCAGCATGAGATGAATTTCTGCTACAAGGCGTTCTCCGATGGCAGTCCACTCGAGTCTGATAGCCAACTTGCCGCCGACACGATCGCCGTGGTGTACGCCGCATATGTCTCGGCCGACAGGAAAGGCGTCGAAATCGAAGTACCAGGTACCGGTTTTTAATTTTGTATACAGTTTGAGCTGACGGATACCTCGAACCACCGCCCCAAAGCGAAATTAGGGTAATGGTTATTCATTCTGTATACATTTACGAAAGTTGGTACCAGGTACTTCCGAAGGAGCGTTCATGTTCACCATCGAATTCATAGTCCCCTACGAGAAACTGGTCTCCGTGGTCCAGGAAGCGTTTGCCGAACACCCGAAACGGAACGAGATCAAGTTCCTTGTCAACCAAGTCGGCATCGACGACGTCAAGCAGAGCAACCTGTCCGGCGATATATTCATTGCCCGGGGCCTGACTGCCTCATATCTCACCCGACTTAGGCAAAACGGCAGTGTCGTCGAACTGCCCATGAGCGGATACGACATCCTGCGGGCAATGACCGAAGGGGTCACACGATTCGGCGCCAAACGCATCGCCATCATCGCAACCGCGAACGCAGTGTACGGAGTCGACAACTTCGCAAGCAGCTTCCTGCCGGCGGTGCGTACCTATGAGATCGGTCCTTCCGACAATCTGGATACCTTCATAGACCGCGCCCTGTCCGACGGCGCCGATCTGATCATCGGTGGTGATTTCATATCCACCCGCGCGATCGAACGGAACATCCCGGCCGTACGCATCGAGACCGGTAAGGAGAGCGTTCGGCAGGCAATCGATGAAGCATGGCGATTGTTCCACCTGAATGTCGAGGAACGCACCCGGGTGCAGCGGCTCAACGCCCTGGTCGAACACGTCCATGAAGGCATCGTCTCCGTCGATAGCGGGAAACGGATCACCATTTGCAACCAGTACGCCCAGGAACTGATTGGTATCCCTCTGGACGAGATCATCGGCAAACCCCTCTCCGATATCCTGCCCGCGCTCGACAGCCCCGACTTCTCGACACTCGGCTCACCCGCCATCGGGGATTTCATCGAAATCAACGGTACCAGGACCGCCGTCAACCGGGTCCCCGTGGTGGTCAACGATGTCTTCGCCGCCGGGATCGTCACTTTCCAGAAGTTGTCGCAGATCCAAAAGATCGAGACCCGCATCCGTCGCGAAGCCAACCGCAAGGGCCTCGTGGCCAACTACGATTTTTCCATGGTCATCGGAACCAGCGCCGCCACACGCAAGACCATCGAACTGGCCAAAGGCTTCGCCAAGGTCCAGGCGAACATCCTGTTGGTAGGGGAGACCGGCACCGGCAAGGAACTGTTCGCGCAAAGCATCCACAAGATCAGTCCCCGCATGAACGGACCCTTTGTCGCCATCAATTGCGCCGCATTGCCCGAATCGTTGTTGGAAAGCGAATTGTTCGGATACGTCGGAGGGGCTTTCACCGGAGCCGCGAAAGAGGGGAAGATGGGCATGTTCGAACTCGCCCACGGCGGAACGATCTTTTTGGACGAGATATCGGAGATGAGCCTGCAACTGCAGGGGCGGTTGTTGCGGGTCATCGAGGAACGCGAGATCATGCGTCTTGGCCACGACACCGTCTTGCCCGTCGACATCCGCATCATCGCGGCGACAAACCGGAACCTCGCGCAGGATGTCGAGGAGAACCGCTTCCGCAAGGACCTGTTCTATCGGTTGGATGTCCTGCGCCTGGATATTCCTCCACTGCGGCATCGCCGGGAGGATATTGTCCCATTGGCACGCCATTTCCTCGCTCAAGCCGATGCGGAGAACAAGAGCGTGGTGCACACCATTGACGAATCGGCGCATGCCTTGTTGCAAGAACATCTGTGGGATGGCAATGTCCGTCAATTGCGAAATATCTGCGAACGGCTCTCGGTGGTGGTTGCCACCCAGGTGGTCACTGCAGCCGATGTGGCCTCCTGTCTGGGTTCGGCAACAACAAGAGCATCAAGCGCAGCGGGCCCGGGGGATGCCTCGACGCTCCACACATCGCGCGCTCCACTCACAACAGGGGCCGAAATGCCGGCGAGGGAACGCATCGCCGAAGCCCTGGCGTGTTGCGACGGGAACCGGACCAGGACCGCGAAGATGCTCGGAATGGACAGGACGACCCTGTACCGGCACATGTTGAAGCACGGCCTGGTGTAACATGTGTTGCAACAATGTTGCAGTGTTGCAACATTGCAAACCCCGCGAACCTAAGCGGTTTTGCTATAGATAGTTGTGTATCGAATGTAAGATGTATTGAAGAAAGGACTTGCAAGGTTGTGGTCACGAATTCGATTGTTGGCACGAATTTTGCACTATGAACGGGGAGGGGACCCTGGTCGGACAGCGTCCGCGAATGGTTCCTATCAGCAATGGATTTCAAAAAGGAGTGTGTAATGAAACGAATCAGTGTACTGTTCTTGTGTCTCATCGTTGGCATCGGATCCCTGTTCGCCGCGGCCCAGGCCGAGCAAGCGACCTATCCCGACCAGCCGATCGAATTGGTGGTCCCGGCAAGCGCCGGTGGCGGTAGCGATATCATGGCCCGCCTGATCGTCGATATCATCCAGAAGAACAACTTCTCTTCCCAGACCATCATGGTCGTCAACAAACCCGGCGGGTCGAGCGCGGCAGGTCACTCCTATGTGAACTCCAAGCCCAATCCGAACTACACCCTGTTCACGGCAAACACCGCCCACGTGCTTTCCATGAACATCAACAAGAGCAAGTCCCCCAAGGGCGAGTTCACCATGATCGCGAACCTGGCCATGGACAACGTCGTGTTCGTGACATCGGCCGACAGCCCGTATAAGACCTTCGATGATGCCCTGGCAGCCATCAAGGCCAATCCCAAGGCCCTCACCGTCGGAACCGCCGACAACCTCGACAAGCTGTGTGTCGTCCAGATCAACCAGGAAGCCGGAGTCGACTTCAATACCGTCTACTTCAACAGCGCCGGTGAAATCTCCACAGCACTGCTCGGCAACCACGTCGAATTCGGTATCTTCAACCCGGGCGAATGTATCGGACTGGTGGAAGGTGGAAAGCTTCGCGTATTGGCAGCCTTCTCCCCAACCCGCCTTGCCGCACCATTCGAAGCCGCACCGACCTTCGCCGAACTCGGATACCCTGGAGTCGAATTCCAGATGTCCCGCTCGATCATGGCAGGTGCCGGCATGAGCCGTGAAGCCCAGCTCTACTGGAGCGACGTCATGGAAAAAGTCTGCGCCACCGACGAGTGGAAGCAGAACTATATCGAAAAGGACGGCTTGGAAGATCTCTTCCTCAACGCCGACGATTTCACCAAATTCAACACGGAATCGGAACGTAAGATCGTAGAAGCAGCCAAATCCATCGGCCTGCTCTAATTTTCCTTGTGCACGCGGGGATATCCTGACAAGGGTATCTCCGCTGTACGAATCGGTTGCGCATCGGTTTTCTTTCACAGGAGTCACAAACATGGAAATTCTACTTGCGTTGGTATTCATGACGGTTTCGGGCTACTGGCTGCAACAAGGCCTGGCTGTCTACGGGTTCTATGTCGATGGCAAACCCGGCAGTGGGTTCATTCCCGTATTGTTCAGCATCCTGGTCATGATCCTGTCGGCCATCGCATTGGTCAGGGCAGTGCGAACCAAACGTGCGGCCCCTTCGAAGGCAACGCCGGCAGGTGATGCCTCCCCGACGGTCTCCGCCGATATCGATTCCTGGAAGACCCGACTGCAACCGTTGATTCCCGCCGCCATCGCAATCGTGGGTATCTACGCGATCACCTACCTCGGGGTTGTCGTGGCAGTCGCGCTCATCGCCTTCTGCTGGGTGCGTTTCCTCAGCCATTACACGGTCGTCCGATCGTTCCTGTTCAGTGTTCCGATCGTTCTCTTCATCTACGTGGTGTTCGTCTGGTGGCTTCGCGTCCCATTCCCACGTGGTGTGTTCGGATTCTAATGAGATTTGCTAGCAAGGAGACGAAGGAATGAATAATTTTGAGTTGTTGTTCCAAGGATTCACCGTCGCATTCGCGTTGCCGAACCTGATCGCGGCGCTGTTGGGCGGAATCCTGGGAATCGTAGTCGGTGCCATGCCTGGCATCGGGGCCGTCACCGGAGTCTCGTTGTTGCTTCCGATGACGTTCAAGCTGAATCCCACCACCGGCATCATCATGTTGGCCGGCATCTATTATGGAAACATGTACGGCGGCGCCTATAGCGCGACGCTCATGAACATACCTGGCGATTCGCCGGCGGTCATGACCGCCTTGGACGGCTATGAGCTGACCAAGCAGGGAAAACCGGGCAAATCGCTGTTCGCCGGCAACGTCGCTTCTTTCATAGGCGGATCGATCGGCATCATCTTCCTCACCATCTTCGGGCCGTTACTGGCTGAAGTAGGGCTGAAGTTCGGCCCCGCCGAAGTAGCGGCCCTGATCTTCCTCGCTCTCACCTCGATCGGTTGGCTGTTGGGCGACGATCCCGTCAAAGGTCTGATAGCCTCGGGAATCGGCGTGCTGCTCTCGACCATCGGCATCGACGGTGCCTCCGGACTTCCCCGTTTCAGTTTCGGGAATATGAATTTGATCAGCGGCATCTCCTTCATTCCCCTGGTCATCGGCATGTTCGGCTTCAGCCAGGTCATGGAGATGATGCAACCGGGGTCCTCGACCCACGCCGAGCCGGCCAAACGTCTTACCCTGCGTGAGAGCTTCCTCGACCGCAGCGAAATGAAACGCATCCTCATGCCATCGCTTCGCAGTGCGCTCTTGGGCAACTTCATCGGATTCCTACCGGGTGCCGGCGGTACCACCGGCTCGTTCTTGGCTTATGTCATGGAAAAGAAGGTCGGTAAGAACCGTGCCCAGATGGGCAAGGGTGCCATAGAAGGGGTAGCCGCCTCGGAAGCGGCGAACAACGCCGCCGCAGTCGGCGCATTCGTACCGCTGCTCTCGCTGGGAATTCCCGGATCGGCGACCACCGCGGTCCTCCTTGGCGGCCTGATGATGTGGGGCTTGCGCCCCGGTCCCCTGTTGTTCGAATCGGATCCGACGTTCGTGTGGGGCCTGATCAGCTCCATGTATATCGGCAACCTCGTCTGCCTGGTCGCAGGAATGGCGATCATACCGTTCCTCATGTCCTTCCTCAGGATTCCCACCAAAATCATGGCCCCGATCATCGTGATCATCTGTATCGTCGGTTCCTACTCGGTCAACAACAACATGTTCGACGTATGGTTCATGATCTTCGCAGGAATCGGCGCTTTCTACCTGAAGCGATACGCCTTCCCCATACCGCCGGTGCTGCTGGCCTTTGTGCTCGCACCGCGTTTCGAGATTTCGGTCCGACAAGCGCTCTCGATATCCAACGGCAATGCGATGGTATTCCTGCAAAAACCCATCGCCCTCGGATTGCTGCTGTTTACCTTCGCGCTGCTGTTGGCTCCCGTGGTGATGAAAATCGTCGCCAAGATTAAGAAAAGTTACAAGTAAAGTGCCAGGTACCGATTTTCGATTTTGTATACAAAATGAAAAGTTGGTACCAGGTACTTGCAAAGGAGCATATATGCGACTAGGTGTTATAGCGGATGACTTCACCGGAGCAACGGATATCGCCGGCTTCCTGGTCGGAAACGGCATGCGCACGATCATGTTCAACGGCGTTCCCAACCAGGAGCACGAGTTGGACGCCGACGCCTTGGTGGTAAGCATGAAAATCCGTTCCTGTCCCGTTTCCGAAGCAGTCGACAAGGCCCTCGAGGCACTCGAGTACTTGCAAGCGGCCAAGTGCGACCGGTTCTACTTCAAATATTGCTCGACCTTCGACTCCACCCATGAAGGCAATATCGGCCCGATCGCCGACGCTCTCATGGCCCGTCTCGGCACCTCGATGACACTCATCTGCCCGGCGTTGCCGGTCAATGGACGCACGGTGTACAAGGGCTACTTGTTCGTCAACGACCAGCTGCTCAGCGAATCGAGCATGCGCCACCACCCCATAACACCCATGCGGGATGCCAAGCTCTGCCGCCTCATGGAAGGCCAATTCAAGGGAAGCAGCACCCATATCCACTACGAGGACATGGCCAAAGGCCCCCAACATATCCGCCAATGCATCGAAACCGCCCGATCGGGCAACGCGAATTACTTGATTGTAGATGTGCTTGAAGAGGCACAGCTCCATGCGATCGCCGAAGCCACCGAGGATTTTCCCCTGGTGACCGGAGGATCGGGCCTCGCGATCGGCATGGCACACCTGCACAACCGCCGCCTTGGCAAACAGAACACCCCGGCGGTAAGCTTCCTGCCACGTCGCCTTCCGGCAGTGGTGATCGCCGGCTCATGTTCGCAGCGGACCAACGAACAGGTCGCCCTGTATCGGACGATCGCTCCCTCGCGTTATATCGAGGAAGCCCAATGCCTCGATAACCCCAAGTACGCACAGGAACTTGCCGACTGGATCCTCGAGAACAACACCGGCCCCTACGCTCCGATGGTCTATGCGACCAAGACACCACAGGAGTTGGAGAAGAGCAAACAAACCTATGGCGATGCCGAAGTATCCGCTCGCATAGAACAGGTGATCGGCACCATGACCAGCATTGTAGCCACACGTGGAATCAAGAACTATCTGATCGCAGGTGGCGAGACCAGCGGGGTAGTGGCGACCGTCCTTGGACTATCATCCTATCTCATCGGTATCCAGATCGACCCGGGCGTCTCATGGATCCGCTCGCTCGACGGCGAGGTGCAGTTGGTGTACAAGTCGGGCAATTTCGGCACAGTCGATTTCTTCAAGAAAGCACAGGAGTTGTACGATGGACAATCTTGAAGCACGCCAGGCAATGGTGCGGTATGCCCATATGCTCTACGCACACAAGTATGCAGTCGGAACGGCCGGCAACATGTCCATGAAATTGGACGATGGCACCTTCCTGGCCACTCCCACCGGATCGTCGTTCGGCTTCCTCAACACCGAAGATGTCTCGCACATCGATGCATCGGGGAACCTCTTGTCGGGCAAGAAGCCGACCAAGGAGATATTCTTCCACCTGGCATGTTATGAAGTGCACCCCGAGATCACTGCGGTCGTTCACCTGCATGCCACCTATGCCACCTTGTTGGCCAGCTGCGAAGGCTTGGCCGACGGCGTGCCCATCAAACCGTTCACTCCCTATTTCGTGATGAAAGTCGGAGCGGTCGGTATCCTTCCCTACCGCAAGCCGGGGGATCCCGCGATAGCCGACGACGTACGCGAAAAACGGGCCTACACGAGCCTGCTCATGGCCAACCACGGCTTTATTGTCTGTGGAAAAACATTGGCCGATGCGGTCTCGGCAGCCGAGGAATTCGAAGAGACGGCAAAGCTATGGTATCTGGGACAATCGCTACCCATCCGGTATCTCACCGAGGGGGAAATGAAAAATTTGAAAACAAATTTTTCATAGTACCAGGTACCGTTTTTCAATTTTGTATACAAAACCTAAAGTTGGTACCAGGTACCGCAGGAGAGACTGATGAATTATTTTGAGTTGCTGGATACCAGTAGGGCAGGCGAAATCCGAGTGGGAATCATCGGGGCGAACGGAGGCTTCGGTTATTCGTTCCTCGCCCAGATCCCCATGATCCCATCGATCTCCCTGCGGGTGATGTGTGACCTCGATGCCGAAAAATCGCTGTTGTTGCTGAACGAACTGGGCTACGACACCAACCGTTTCCACCTGTGCCGTACCGCCGACGATATTGCCGCAGCCTTGCTGAAGGAAGATGCGATCCTCATTATGGAAGAGAGTTCGCTACTTTCATCGACCGATATCGACGTACTGGTGGAATCCACCGGCGTTCCGGAGGTAAGTGCCTCCGTCGCGGAGGATTGCCTGCTCAACGGCATCCACGTCTGCATGGTCTCGAAGGAAACCGATTCGGTGGCCGGTCCCTACCTGCACGACCTTGCCCAGCGCAACAACCTGATCTACACGATCGTCAACGGGGACCAACCGGGCAACCTGGTCCAACTCTACTCCTGGGCCAAGACCCTGGGCCTGGAAATCATCGCCGCCGGAAAATCGAGCGAATACGACTTCATCTACGACCCCCAGAACGGCATGTTCGAATATTTGGGCGATTCCGCCCCGATCCCCGAATTCGCCTCCACCTGGACCCTGGCGGGACCACAGACCCTCATCCAACGCAGCGAGCTACTCAAGGATTATCCGCAATCCGCTGTTCCCGATTACTGCGAGATGAACGTGGTCTCCAACATCACGGGCCTGCTCCCCGCTTGCGACGCCATGCATTATCCGATCTGCCGTGTCGAGGAACTTGCCGATGTCTTCATCCCGATCGAAGACGGCGGTATCCTTGAGAAGACCGGTGTGGTCGATGTGTTCATCAACCTCAGACGTCCCGACGAAGCCAGTTTCGCAGGTGGTGTCTTCATCATCGTCACCTGCCACAACGAGCAGGTCTGGGACCTGCTGAAAGAGAAGGGCCACATCGTCTCGCGCAACAAGAAATACGCATGCATGTACCTTCCGTACCACTTCATGGGAGTGGAAGCCCCCATGTCGGTCCTGTTGGCCAGCCTGAAGCGGATGTCGAGTTCGCAAGGCTGCCGCAGGGTCTCCAAGATGGTCGGCACCACCATGCGCGACTTCTCCAAAGGCGAATTGCTCGAGGTAAACGGGCACCACCACGAGATCGAAGGAGTCGATGTCTCCTTGGTTCCCTACGATTCGGTCGGACCCGACGTCATCCCCTTCTACCTGATGGCCGGCAAAACCCTCTCACGCGACATACCAAAGGACACCGTCCTTACCCTCGACATGCTCGACACCGCAAACTCCTCGCTCCTAAGGATGCTCTAGCGACGCTAGAGCAAGTACCAGGTACCGATTTTCGATTTTGTATACAAAACCTAAAGTTGGTACCAGGTACCTACGTAGTAGTATTTGACATTTGCCCGTCTATCCCCGAGAATAATTGACACGTATTCATGGAAGGACGAAACAACATGGCACCTGGCGGTACACTGACGGTCGTCGCGGAAGATCACGTTTGGAAACTCACCGGCGTGGGTGGACGGACCGTGCTCGAACTGTTGGTGGACGCTGGGATCTCCGGATTCTCCTCACCCTGTGGCGGCAACGGACTGTGCGGCAAGTGCCTGGTCAAGATAACCGAAGGTACAGCCGGTGCTGTGCATGACGATGAACGCCGGTTGCTGACACCAGCACAGCTGCACGGCGGATTGCGTTTGGCATGCCGCATGCGCTATGACGGCGATGCGGATCTGACGATAACCTTGGCGGACACAGACGCCCGGTCCAACATCCTGACCACATTCAACGACGAAACGGTGCACAGTACCCCGCGCCGGCACTACCACGCAGAGACCTATGGATGCGCCATCGACATCGGGACCACCACCATCGTCGTGTATCTCGTGCGATTGGACACCCGACAGGTCTTCGGCCACCGCTCGGCAATGAACCGGCAACGCTCACACGGTGCGGATGTGATCAGCCGCATCCAATACGCGCAGGAACATCCCGACGGTACAAGAATCCTCCAACATGCGATCGTCGGGCAACTGGATGCCATGATCGGGGACCTCCTGACAAGCCATGGCATTCCTAGCGAAGCCCTAGGCGAACTGGTGGCGGTCGGAAATCCGACCATGATCCACCTGCTGGTGGGTGAAGATACCAGCGGCATCGGAGCTGCTCCGTTCACCTGTGCCTTTACCGAACCGAAATCGATACAAGCCTCGGAAATCGGATTCGCCAATGCCCGCCATGCGCACCTGGAACTGCCCGGGGCAGTCGCCGCCTACGTGGGCTCGGACATCACCTCAGGCGTGCATGCGGCCAACATCATGCGAGGTGGCGAACCGGTGCTGTACATCGACATCGGCACCAACGGCGAAATCGTCCTGTGGGACGGCAAGCGGTTGACTGCCTGCTCATCGGCCGCAGGACCCGCATTCGAAGGCGCAGCAATCCGCCACGGCCTGGGAGCCGTACCCGGAGCAATCGACCACATCTGGCAAGACAGCGACGGCCACATCGTCTGGTCGACCATCGGCGCGAAGGACGCCCACGGCATATGCGGCTCGGGCATTGTCGATACCATGGCATTGCTGCTCGACCTCGGCCTGGTGGACGAAACCGGCGCCATGGACACCACCCACCCGAACGCCGACCGGTATCTGGTCGCCTCGCCCGACGGCCTGGCCCTGCGTATCACCGATTCGGTGTACTTCACCAGAAGTGACGTGCGCGAAGTACAATTGGCCAAAGCAGCGATCGCCGCAGGGGCCCAGGTATTGTTGGACGCAGCGGGCCTGGCCAGCGACGATCTGGAAGGCATAGTCATCGCCGGGGGCTTCGGCTCCTACATTGACATCGCCAGCGCCCAACGGATTGGCCTGCTGCCACCGGTTCCGCCCTCCCGTATCTCGGTGGTGGGCAACGCCGCCGGCAAGGGAGCCCTGGAACTGCTCATGTTCGACGGCGTAGAAACACAGGTCGAGCAGATACGGACCACCATGGCCTACATCGAGCTATCGTCATCCCCGGCCTTCCAACAGCAGTACGTCTCACACATGTATTTTGGGGAGGACCCCGACGCATGAACAGCGACGGACACCACACCGACGGACGCCATGGAGACCTACACCAAAAGGAAGGAATTCCCCAGGGCGTGCAGGACATCGCCGAGCACTACGGCAATGCCACAGGCATCCCCTGCATGATCTTGGACATCGGCCAGGGACGCCTGCATGGATCGGGCTGCGAGTTGTGCAGCGAGCTCAACCAGCGTGCGGGCCAGAGCCTCGGCGCCCACTGCCTGCACATCCACCTGCACCACGCACAGCTTGCCGAACGCTTCGGCGGCGCCTACGTCTACTTCTGCAATTGCTCGATGCTCTACTGGATCAGCCCCGTGCTCATGGAAGGGACCATGGAATACGCGATCGTAGCCGGACCCGTCATGGTCATGGAACCGGAAGAGGCCTTGGACGATGCCGACCTGCCCGACCACCTGTCCCGCGAACGGGCACTGGAACTGCTGGGACACCTGGTGCGGGTCGACATCCACCGGGTCCACCACCTGTCGGAAGTGCTGCGCATGTGCGCGGGCTGGGCCTCTGGATACACGGAACACCGCATGGTGGAGTCCCAACAGGCCCTGCAATTGCAATCCAAGCTCTCCGAATTCATCCAGCACATGAAACAGCACCCCCTGGAGGACAACGCATCGGAGCGGTACTATCCGATCGAGAAGGAACAACAACTGCAGGATGCGATCAAGTGGGGGGACCATAAGGAAGCCCAGCGGATCATGCAGGAACTGCTCGGACTGCTGTTTCTGGGTGATGCCTTGACGACGGAACGCACCAACTTCCGCATGTTGGAACTGGTCTCGCTGCTGTCGCGGGCGGCCATCCAAGGCGGGGCGCCCGTCGGGGAAGTCCTGGAAGCCAGCGCCCGCAACCAGCGGGAGATCGGCCGATACTCGAGCATCGAAGGAATCTCGCTGTGGTTCTCGCGCATCCTGCGCACCTATACCGACCTGGTGTACGCCGCCAAGGACGCCGAGTACGGAGTGGGGTTGTCGCGGGCACTGCGGTACATCCGCACACACCATGGCCAACGCATCACCTTGGAACAGACCGCCGCCGCCGTATCGTTGAGCGCACCGTATCTGAGCCGCCTGTTCAACGAACGGTTGCACGTCTCGTTCACCACCTACATCAACCGGTTGCGTGTCGAGCGCTCGGAGCGGCTGCTGGTGCAGACCCGGCTACCCCTGGTGGAGATCGCGGGCCTGGTGGGATTCGAGGACCAGAGCTACTTCTCGAAGGTGTTCAAGCGCATCACGGGCACGACACCCGGACAGTACCGCAACCGGGGAGGACGATTCCCCTCCGATACCCACGAGATCCATGAGATCCATGAGATCCATGAGATCCATGAGATCCATGAGACCCACGGGATCCACAATGCCAGCGGGGACGCATCACAGAAACCATAAGATTGTACAAAAAATGACAATATCGTTACAGATTGCTGGCAACCGGTGGGCTACCGTTCTTATGATACCCTGAAGGGGAGGAAGCAGTATGGCTGACATGGAAGCGTTGTCCGGATTCCTGCAGAAAGGCAAGGCGAAGGAAGTCAGGGAACTGACACAACAGGCCGTGGACGATGGAATGAAACCCGAGGAGATCCTCGACCAGGGGTTGCTTGCGGGTATGAACGTGATCGGATTGAAGTTCAAGAACAACGAAGTCTTCGTCCCCGAGGTGCTGATCGCCGCACGGGCCATGAACGCCGGAATGGAAATCCTGAAACCGCTGTTGGCAGCTGCCAATATGCACGATCGCGGCACCGTCGTGATCGGAACCGTGAAGGGCGACCTGCACGATATCGGCAAGAACCTGGTCGGCATGATGATGAAAGGCAAAGGCCTGCAAGTGATCGACCTGGGTACCGATGTTGCTCCCAAGCGCTTTGTGGAGGAGGCGGTGGCCCACCATGCCCAGATCATCGCGTGTTCGGCGTTGTTGACGACAACCATGAAAGAGATGGAGCAGGTGGTGAAGGCGGTGCGCGATGCCGATCTGCACGGGACGGTCAAGGTTATGATCGGCGGTGCCCCGGTGACCGAATCGTTCAGGAACACCATCGGGGCGGACCGGTACACATCCGATGCTGCGACCGCCGCGGAAGTAGCGTTGGAGCTGTGCAGCGGCAGGTGAACAGGAGTTCCCAGTGACAGGAAAAGAACGGGTGATCGGAACAATCGAAGGACACAAGACCGACAAGGTGCCGTGGGTGCCGTTCACCGGTGTGCATGCCGGAAAGTTGCTTGGATACCATGCCCGGACCGTCTCGACGGACGTCGATTCGGTGGTCGTGGCCGCGTGCGAGGTCAACCGGCTCTACCACCCCGACGGCCAGCCGGTCATGTTCGACCTACAGATCGAAGCCGAGCTCTTGGGATGTGAAATGCTCTGGTCGGACGATGGCCCTCCGAGTGTCAGCAGCCATCCGCTGGCCGAGATCACCACGATTCCCACAAGAATCCCAGGACCGACCGAGGGGCGCCTCGGGGTGGAACTCGAAGCCACGCGCCGGTTGAAGAAGGCGATAGGAGCCACCACCGCTTTGTACGGTGTCTGCACCGGCCCCTTCACGCTAGCCTCGCACCTGCGGGGTACCGAGATATTCATGGACCTGATCCTCGAACCCGAGTATGTGCACGAATTGCTCGCCTATACCACCACCGTCGTCCAGGCGGTCTGCTCCTACCTGATCGAAGCCGGAATCGATGTCGTGGCGGTCACCGATCCGCTCATTTCCCAGATATCGCCCGACCACTTCGCCGAGTTCATGCACGGACCATTCACCCGGGTGTTCGATACCATCCGCGAACAAGGGGCCAAATCCTCCTTCTTCGTCTGTGGCAATGCCACCAGGAACATCGAACCGATGTGCCGAACCGGGTGCGACAGCATGTCGGTCGACGAGAATGTGGACCTGGCAAGTGCCAAGACGACCACCGACCGCTACAAGATCACCTTGGGCGGCAATATTCCCCTCACCTCGGTCATGCTCTTCGGTAACCAGCAGGACAACATGAAGACGGTGGTACAGCTGATCGATTCGGTGCCGGCCGGCCGGTTGATCATCTCCCCCGGGTGCGACATGCCCTACGATGTGCCCATCGAGAATGTCATCGCCGCCGAGCATGCGGTGCACGAGACCGCCAGCGCGCGTGCCATGGTACGCAACTACGAGCGCAAGGATATCGGATTTTCCGGCACTTTGCCCGACTACGGACAACTGGCCAAACCCCTGGTCGAGGTATTCACCCTCGATTCGGCGACCTGCGCCGCATGCACCTACATGTGGGCCGCCGCCTTGGATGCGGTGGCGCATATCGACGCCGCCATCGATGTGATCGAGTACAAGTACACGGTGCCCGAGAACATCGCCCGCTGCCGGGAGGTAGGGGTGAAACAGTTGCCCAGCATCTACATCAACGGGAAACTCGCCTATTCATCGATCATCCCCAGTCGCGACGAGCTGGTCGCGCGCATCCGCGAGGTGCTCTGATGCCGCATCAAACCCAGCGTCGGAGTGAACGTCCTCCGATCAAGCTCCACCTGGTCACCGGATTCCTCGGCTCGGGAAAGACCTCGGTCATCAACAGCCTGCTGGGGCATCTGAAGGATAAGAAGATCGCCCTGATCACCAATGATTTCGGTCCCATCGCCGTCGATAGCGCGCTGGTCGCCGCCAGTTCATCGGTGGTTGCCACCAAGAGTCTCAGCGGGGGCCAACTGTTCTGCAGCTGCCTCTCCGGATCGTTCGTCGATGCAGTGGAGGCACTGCTTGCACATGATCCGGATATGATTGTCGTGGAGGCCTCGGGGTTGGCGAAACCGGCTCCGTTGTTGGAGATCGTATCGGTGATCACCAACCGGAGTGCGGGGCGGGTTACCTATGGCGGCATGCTCTGCGTAATCGATGCCTCGCGCTACCACCTGCTTTCGCAGGCCATCACCACACTGGAGGAGCAACTGGTATTCAGCGATGCGATTATCCTGAACAAGACCGATCTGGTCGATTCCCCGACGCTGGCGGCGGTGACGGCGGAGGTGCAAAAGATCCGTCCACTCGCCCCGTGCTTTGCCACCACCCGTGGAACCATCAGGGCCGACATGCTGTCCCTCTGGGAAACGGATGTCGCATGGGAGCACATACGCTCGATCGATACGACGGCCTACAAGGGGTGGGGTGTCCATGGACGGCCGGAGACCGTGGTGTTCTCCATCGAGGGGAATTGGGAGCCGGCGATGTTGGAGGCCTTGCTTGCCGAGACCTCTGTGCACATGTTGCGCATGAAAGGCTTCCTTCCGAGCGGTGACGGGAAGGCTTGGAAGGTCGATGCGGTGGGACCGTACGTCCAGGTGGGCATATGCGACATGCCGGTGGGAATCGAAACCGGGGTGGTGGGCATCCATGCGGCAACGGTCGATGCCAAGACGCTGCTGCTTGCTACCTGGAACCGGATAGCCGCGCACGGGGCCCGTCTTGTCGTATCTTGACGATGCGCCGGCGAAGGAGCAACACGGTATGGCACAGAAGCCGATTCTCATAGACGTACCATTTTCTCCCTCGCTGTCCCAGTACCGTCGCAGCATCCGCTTCGATGCGCTTGACGATGCGCAAGTGGAGGCCGTGCAGCTGTTCGACGATGCAACCATGTTGTTGCAGCCGAAGGTACTGCTGCGCCAACTGTTCATCGGTTCGCACGAGGTGGTCGCGGGAGTACCGTCGGTCGCCATCGGTTCCGAACGGTTTGTCGGTACGGCCATGGCTGCCTTGGACGAGGTGCACAGGGTGTTTGTATATGTCGCCACGTGTGGAGATGGCATGGAATCGTATGACCTTAAGCGGTTGGACATGCTCGCACCGTATTGGCTCGATTCGATCAAGAACCAAGCCCTGGGTGCGGCCCGACGTGGGCTACTGGAGTATTGTACGGCACACTTCGGCATCTCCAAACCGCTGAGTGTGAACCCCGGTTCGGGGAATATCGACCTGTGGCCCATCGAGCAGATGCACGGCCTGTTCCGGTTGCTCGGGGAACGGGGAGCCGAACCGATCGGGGTGCGGTTGACCGAAAGCTCGCTCATGGTCCCCAACAAGTCGATAGCGGGCATGCTCTTCGCTTCGGCGAAATCCGACTACGAGAGCTGCGCGTACTGTGATCGGGAGCAGTGCCCCCAGCGGCGGGTACCACGGAGTGGGGAAACACTTCGCTTGACAGCAAAACATCCACACCACTAGGATTGGAAAGGAGAGGCGGATACCGATGGACAAGGAAACTGTAACGAAGGCTGTACATTTCGATTTCCCCAGTGCCGTGCCGGTGGTATTCCATATCAACCAGGCCTGCTGGGACAGCTACGACCGCGACTTCCTTGCGAAGCTGGTCGAAACGCACCCGGTCCTGTTTCCCGACGGCGTGCCGGAATTCGTCAAGTCGGGGGGAGCTGTGCCGTACCCCGAGTGGTGCCGCGAGGATGTGAAGTGGACCGATCCGTGGGGTTGTGTCTGGGAGACTCGGACCAGCGGATTTGTCGGTACGGTGGTGGACCATCCGATCAAGGATCTCGACACGCTTTCCGGTTTCGAAGCTCCCGATCCCGACAAGACCACCCACTGGTATCCGGTGACCTGGAAGCACGGGGTATCGCCAACCGGCGGTTCCATCGGCTTCTTCGATTGCCTCCGTTCGGGTGAGATCGGCCACGGCCATACGTTCTTGAAGCTGATCGATATCCTGGGGTACGAACAGGCGTTGTATGCGATGTTCGACGAGGCGCCGAATTTGACAGTGGTGCTGGACAAGCTCATGGCATTCAACCTTGGTCTGGTCGAGCGCTTCATCTCCTATGCCGATGTCGAATGGCTCGGGTATGCCGAGGACCTGGGGATGCAAAGCGGACCCATGCTCTCCCCGGACATGTTCAAGAAGTGGATCATGCCGGTCTACCGGACCATCATGGAGCCGGCGGAGAAGGCCGGGTGTATCATCCATATGCATTCGGATGGGGATATCAGGACTCTGGCGGACGAACTGCTCACCTTGCCGGTCGATGTGTTCAATATCCAGGACAACGCGAACACCTTACCGTGGTTGCACGGGCATATGAAGGGCAAGGTCGCCCTCGATCTCGATATCGATCGCCAGAGCATCACCCAACAGTCCGATGCGATACTGGTACGACAGTACCTGGCCGATGTATTGCGCCTATTGTACGATCCGGCCGGCGGGTTGATCCTCACCTATGGACTGTACCCCCAGACACCGGCAGGCAATATCGGAGTGATGATGGATTTCCTGGAGGATGTCGCCTCGGGGGAAAAGCCTTGGACACGGTAAGAGGAGGTTTCGCATGGCGGGCAAGAAGGATTTGGTGATGAATGCCGACGGGGCGTCCAAACTGGGCTTTCCCATGTGGCCACAGTTCGCACCCGAGACACTCGAAGCGGTGCAGGAACCCCTGAAAAGCGGGTTGGTCAATTATTGGACCGGCAAGAAGGGGATGGAATTCGAACGGATGTTCGCACAATGGGAAGGATCCGCCTTCGCGGTGAGTTGTACCAATGGAACCGCCGCACTGCATATAGCCTTGGCGAGCCTGGATATCGGTCCGGGTGACGAGGTGATCGTCCCTTCCTATTCGTTTATCGCATCTTCCTTCAGTGTCGTCCAAGCCGGTGCCATTCCGGTATTCGCCGATGTGACCGAGGAGCATACCCTCGATCCCGTCCAACTTCCGAAACTGCTTTCCAAACGCACCAAGGCGATCATCGTGGTCCATCTGTATGGTGTGGTCGCCGATATGGGGCCGATCCTCGAGTTCGCGAAGCAACACGACCTCTATGTGATCGAAGACTGCGCGCAGTGTTTCGGGGGACTCTACAAGGGCAGGAAAGCGGGAACCTTGGGTGATGTCGGGTGTTTCAGCTTCTGCCAGAGCAAGCATTTCACCACCGGTGGTGAAGGTGGCATGGTCGTCACCGACAACGAGAAACTCGCCTGGGATTGCCGGTCGTTCCGTGACCACGGCTACGATGTCCAGCAGCGGTTGAACCTGTTGGCCATGGAGGAGAAGCTTCCCTATGTGCACAATCGGGTGGGATTCAACTATCGCATGACCGAGATCCAGTCGATTATCGGAATCAACGAACTGAAGCGCTTCGATTCTTGGAACCTCGTTCGCAGGCGTGCCCATGCGGCCCGCTATGATGCGGCCTTCAAGGGCCTGAGGGGAATCAAGGCGGTCCCGGTCGACACGGAGGAACGTCGGAATGCCTACTGGTGGTATCCGATCCTGCTCGACCTGGAGGTGTTGGATATCGACGCGCCGGCCTTCGGAAAGGAATTGGTGGCACTCGGTATCCCCTGTTACGGTATCCAGTGGCCCGAGGCCTACGAGGAACGCGCCTATAAGGAGCACAACGGCTTCGGAAGTGTCAAGTTCCCCTTCCGTTCGGAAGAATATACCGACGCAGCGTCGGTTGCCTACGACAAGATCGCCTGCAAGACCGCGAAAGGGTTGCGGGCCCAGACATTGAGCTTGTTCCTTCACCCCACGTGGGAAAACAGCCATATCCAACGGTGTATCGATGCGGTGAAGTCCGTTCTGGCTTCCCATTATCGAGCATAAGGAGGCACGGATGGAACAGATTCGTTATGCGATCGTGGGATTCGGTGGAATCGCCGAGAACCGTATCGCCAAAGAGGGGTTTGCCTTGGATACCAGGCGCTTCAACCAACAGGACCTCCCCATGGTGTTGGTGGGGGCTACCGATATCGACCCCAAACGCAAGACGGCCGCGACCGCACTGGGCTTGCATTGGTACGATACCTACGGGCAGATGCTGGACGACGATACGATCGATGCGATCTATGTGGCGACATCGAATTCCACCCATTTTCCGGTTGCCATGAAGGCGCTCCAGGCAGGTAAGCATGTCTTGGTGGAGAAGCCGATGACCACGAGTCTGGAGGATGCGAACGTACTGTGCGAGTATGCCTTGTCTCAAGGGTTGAGTGTGTCGGTGAACCTCATGATGCCCAAGAATGCCTACAATATCAAAGCCAGGGAGTTGGTGCGCTCCCAGGTGGTGGGACCAATCGATTATGCGGTGATCCATATGGAGTTCCTCTATGGAGAGGATCCGCTCGAGGCCGCAACCTGGCGCTGCGCCTTGCCCGACGAGCTGGGTGGTCCGATCGGGGATGTGGCAAGCCATTGCCTGGATATGGCCGAGTTCCTGTCCGGTCGGCAGATATGCAGCATCCGGTGTGTCTATTATCCGAAAACGCTCCGAATCGCGGTAGAGGATGGTGCGTTGATCATCTATGGGATGCAAGACGGCTCTCGGGGATGCGTTCGCGTCGGTTTCAACCAACCGCGGGGAGGCTCGTTCGCTACGATGGACAATCTAGGGTATGAATTGTACGGGCACGACGGTGTCATCCGGGGATATGGAACAACCTTCCAGCTCTCTGGACATGCGGATGAACCGATGCGGATCGGATTGGAAGTCAAGACAGCTGTATCTGAAGAATCGATTTCCTTGGACCATGTCCAGAACATCTACCAGGCGCAGATCGCCGAGCATGCCCACTCCATACGCGACAACAAACCTATGGATGGTCGGCAGGGCTTGCACAATGTGGCGATGGTACTTGCCTGCCACGAATCGGCCCGTTCCGGAGGAAAGGAAATCGTTGTGTGAAGAGGAAGCCATTGATTGCCAAACGAAGCGAGGGGAAAGGGACCATGGAATGCTCCCTCTCCCGAGCGAGTGCAGGCAACGTAAGTATCCATACCTCGCCCCTGATATGATGTGACGTTTGTCAAGCAGTATTTTTAGAATAAGATTTCTTACATAAACCATCTCCCCTGCGTGTTTGTGAAAAAAGAAAGAGAC
>PGXU01000074.1 GCA_002839335.1 Spirochaetae bacterium HGW-Spirochaetae-4 | reverse complement strand
CCATTTGTATGCGGTAGCCGCATACGGTTAGTTTTTTTTTCCAGTATGCATGGTGAATCCACGATTTGCAAACTGGGGGTCACTTCATATTGTCTTGGGGCGGAAGCGGAGGCGAAGCCTCCACTTTCCAGGGCTTGCCCTGGGGTTGCGATACTTTTCATTGCCGATTCGGATCAAGATCATTATATTTGGAAATACATAATGGATGATCGTTGCAAGCGAGGAGATGCTCTGTGCAAATTACACGAAAAATCGCTGATCATGTGTATTGGATCGGCGGAAACGATAGGCGGATCGAACGATTCGAGAACATGTTCCCGTTGCCCGATGGGGTAGCATATAATGCATACATCATACTTGATGAAAAGACAGTCTTGTTGGACACGGTGGATTTGGCGATCCGGGACCAGTTCATCGAGAATATTTTGGCCGTTCTGGGGGGGAGACCCCTCGACTATCTGGTCATCAACCACATGGAACCCGACCACTGCGGAAATATCGAAACCATAGTCAGGATGTTTCCCAAGGTTACGGTTGTCGGAAACAAGAAGACTTTTGAATTCTTCAAACAGTATTATTCCCTGGACATATCCCAGAACTCCTTGGTTGTGAAAGAAGGCGACACGATCAACTTGGGACAACATACGCTGAAATTCCATATGGCTCCCATGGTGCATTGGCCGGAAGTGATGTTCACAATCGAGCAAAAGAACGGGATATTGTTCAGTGCCGATGCCTTTGGTTCATTCGGCGCCCATCCCGGAACAATTTTTGCGGATGAGACCGATTATGATCGGACATTCCTGGATGAGACACGGCGATACTATGCGAATATTGTCGGAAGATACGGGTCCCAGGTACAAACCGTGTTGAAACGGCTTCCGCTCGAGTCGATAACCATGATTTGCCCCCTGCATGGTCCCATCTGGCGAAAGGATATCCAGTATATCCTTGACAAATATGCATTGTGGAGTACGTATACCCCGGAACAAAACGGAGTGGTGCTGGTCTATGCCTCGATGTATGGGAATACGGAAAATGCAATGAATGCCCTGGCGAACAAACTGGCTGAACGGGGGATTCCCGACTTGCGCATGTACGATGTGTCCAAGACTCATCCTTCGTACATAATTTCCGATATCTGGAAGTACAGCCATATCGTGTTGGCTAGTCCGACCTACAATATGCACCTCTATTTTCCCATGGAATCGCTGTTGCGGGAAATGGCCGCCTTGAACGTGCAAAACAGGTCGGTGGCATTGCTCGGCAACCATACATGGTCTTCCGCTGCGATCAAGTTGATGTCAGGATTGTTGGGGACCATGAAAGATATACGGTTCATCGGTGAACCACTGGATATCCACTCCTCCTTGAAAGCGGAACAGGAGAAGGAGTTGGATGCTTTGGCAGATGCGATAACCCAGTCCTATATTACACACGTGTAAGTGGCCTGGAAAAGCATGTTCCGCAAGCATTAGGTACGGAGGTACGCAATGTTTACTCAATATTCATTACCCTACGGGTATGGTTCCTTGGAACCACATATCGATGAGCTGACGATGGTGACCCATTACACCAAGCACCATGCTGGTTATACCAACAATCTCAACGCAGCTGTGGATAAAGTCCCGGAACTTTCGGGCTCATCGATCGAGGAAATCTTGGGGAAGCTTGATTCCATATCGGATCCAGCTATCCGGACCGCTATCCGGAACAACGGAGGAGGGTATTGGAACCACAACCTCTATTTTTCGATCCTTTCGCCGGAAGCATCGCCAAAACCATCCGGGGAACTGCTGAAACGGATTGACTCCGATTTCGGATCGTTCGACAGGTTGGTTGAGCAAGTCTCGGCGTTGGCCGCGACACGTTTCGGTTCCGGTTGGGCTTGGGTTTCTGTAGATACGAAGGGCAAACTCACAGCCAGTTCCACACCAAACCAGGACAATCCCCTCATGGATGGCAGCAACCTTACCCCGATTCTTGGAATCGATGTATGGGAACATGCCTATTACTTGAAGTATAAGAACCTTCGGGCCGACTACATCAAGGCCTTCTGGCAAGTAGTCGATTGGAATGCTGTCACCCAACGGTATGAGGCCGCATTGTTGTAGGAGCTACAGATCGTGCACCCAGATCGTATGGGGCTGTCGCAAGAGTCGAAAGACTGGAGAGGCAGCCCCTTTCAGATGGCAATGCAGTCACAACCATTTCTTGCGTCTAAAGAATAGAATCATTCCTCCCGCAACCAGCACAAGGGCGCCCCAGAACATGAAATATCCATACTTGAGGGCGAATTCAGGGACATGGGAGAAATTGGTTCCATAGATTCCTGCCAACAGGGAAAGTGGAATGAACACTGCCGAGAAGACAGTGAGGAATTTCATCGTTTCGTTCAACCTGTTCCCTGAACTTGCCGAATGGCTGTCCAATTGGTCCTTGAGTATCTCACGATAGGTATCCATTGCTTCTACAGCTTGGGTCCCCAAGTCGTTCAGATCCCTCAGGAATATTGTGGTGGTGGTAGTTATGAGATCCGATTCCAATCTGCTGAAATCCCGTATCGCATCCCGTCCAGGACGGATCGAGGACCTGAGGAAATGAAGCTCCCTCCGGTATTCGTTGATCTGGGAAAGTATTTCCGGTCCCGGATTGTCTATGATTACAGGCTCGATCGCTTCGATCTGTTCCCCCAGGCGTTCTATGAGAACCAGATAGTTGTCGACGATGGTATCCAGAAGCGCATACATCAAATAATCGGGACCTGAACGGCGTACCCTTCCTTTCATGAGCCGAAGCCTTTCCCGCACAGGATCGAAAACATCGCCCGGGCGTTCCTGGAAAGTGATCAGATAATCGGTGCCCATGACCATGGCCAGTTGCTCGCTATGGATCTTGCCGTCGGTTTTTTCCAGTCGCAGCATCTTGACCATGATGCTTATGTAATCCTCGAAGTCCTCGGCTTTTGGGCGCTGTCCGGTATTGATGATATCCTCGAGGGTTAAAGGATGGATAGCGAAGTGTGTGCCTGCGGTGGCAATGGTATCCGTATCGTGCAATCCTGTTATATCTATCCAAGCAATGGTACCGGCAATCCGTTTTTCATTGACTTCAGCCAATGAGGCTACGTCCGTCTCCTCGATCAAATGCTCGTTGTACTGGATGAGGTGGATTGTGACTTTCTCCATTTTCTGTCGTCCGATAAAAGTGAGCTCTCCAGGAAATTTTCCCTGTGCCGCGCTGCGATTCTTGAAATATCGTGCCATTTCGATTACCTCCTCGAATACATCAGAAAATATCCTGCAATCCTTCCACACCGGCACTGGTACTCGGAGACCATCCATGCTGTGTTTCCATTATCAACCCTTTTGGAATATCCTGTAGGAAATAGGGCTCTCCCTGCGCTGGAGAATGTTCAACCCAAAATGCATTGCGGTTGAAAGACGACCGGGTGAGGATCAACTCGTTCTTTGCCCGTGTACATGCCACATACAGGACCCTGCGTTCCTCCTCCTCGGCTTCCAAGTCCCCAAGGCTACGGAAATGAGGGTAGTTGGATTGTGTCGCGGCGGCAACGATACAAATGGGGGCTTCTGTACCTTTCGCACTATGGACGGTTATCAAAGTCACCGCATCGTCATTATGTTCGTTGCTTATCTGCGTGTCGTTCATGGGTTCAAGGGTGAAGTCGTCTATGAATTGGGAAGTAGAGCGGTAATTCTGTGCTACTTTCTCCAGCAGCTCCAAATCCTTGGCCCGTTGTTGCCAATGGTCGTACCTTTGAGAGAGAATTGGGCGTAAATTGGTGGTGATCGATTTGACACATGCAACGGGTTTTCCAAACGATTGTACAGCATCCCTGAAGGCTGATGTGACGGGGTTGTCGAGCCCGAACGACTCCTGAAGAATCCTTACAACATCGTCGCTGCTCTGGTCGCTGGTGTTGATCGTATCGAGTATCCGCTCAGCCGTCCGTTCTCCTACGCGTGGCCATAGTTGGAGGAACCGCATCCAGGCAAGGTCGTCCTTCGGATTCCGTGCCAAACGGAGAAGGGCCATGATATCCCTCACATGCGCCGATTTTGTAAGGACCAAGCCACCGATGAAACGGTAGGGGATTCCTCTCCTGATAAGTTCTGCTTCCAGCGAACGGGCTTCATAGGCACTCCGATACAGGATCATGATATCTGCCATGGGAATCTTGCTCTCCGTACAGGAAACGATATGGTCGGCGATCCATGAGGCTTCATCGGACTGGTGTTCGAAATTTTCGACTCGGGGGAGTGTGTTCCCCGTACCGCGGAAAGCTTCGAGATTATCCCGGTAATCGTAGGGTGAACGGTGCAACAACCAATTGGAAAAGTCCAGGATCTCCTGGTAACTACGATAATTTACCGAAAGCGGAAAAATGATGCTGTTGCCGAAAATCGAATCGAATTCATGCACATGCTTGAATTGGGCCCCTCTGAAACGATAGATGGATTGGGCAGGGTCTCCAACACAGAATAGCCGAACGTGTTCACCGCTGAAGTGTTTCAAGATGCTGAATTGGATAGGATTCGTATCCTGCATCTCATCCACAAGGACTTCGTCGAACAGTGAACAGACGGCTTTACGCAACGGACCCTTCTTCTCCAACATCTCTGTGAAACGTTGCAGGAGGTCGTCGTAATCGAGGTAGCCGCGGTCTTCCTTTGCCCGTTGGTACAGGCCGAAGATTTCTATGCAGAGGGAGATATGGTCTTTTTCCAGATCTGTCTCCGACTCGAGGTAGAGATGCGGGTCCCTGAGCGTATTGCGGCTATACGAGTAGTAGGACAACAATTGGTCCGCCGAAGGGAAGCCCCGTTTTGGACCTTGCAGTTTTTTCACCGATGCTTTTCTGATAAGACCCATGAGGCTGCTTTGATCATCGGCATCGATTATGTTTAGCCCATTGATTTCAAAACTTTTCGGAATGCGGGACATGACCTTGAGACAGAAGGCATGGAACGTGCCGGTCTGCATCGACTCCGCAGCATCACCGACCTCGCTTTTCAGCCGTTGCTTGATTTCCCGTGCCGCCCGGTTGGTAAATGTCATGATAAGGATTCTCGAAGCGTCCGTCCCTTGCTTTACCAAATGGGCTGCCCTGGCAATGATTGTCCTTGTCTTTCCACAACCGGCTCCCGCGGTGACCAGGATATTGGTCCTGTCTCCGCTATAGGTCACTGCCGTTCGTTGCTGATCGTTCAATTCCATGAAATACCCCGACATGTGTATACCATCACAGCATACCACCTTGTCTTGCAGCTGGAAAGGGTCTCTGTCGCAAATTCGGTTACAAGCCAATGTTCTCCTTGACCCGAAACGCTACGATCCTTGCGATGAGTTCTTTTGGAAGGGGTTTGTCCAGGGGAAACTGTATGGCTCCCTTGGAGGTCTTGTACTGTGCGAGATCGTCTTTGAAAGCCTGAACACCACTGGGTGCCGGATAAAAACCGATATGGTTTTTTGCCGCGGCGAAGTGGACCAGATTTTTTCTCAGGAAGAAGGTCGGCATCCCATAGCTCATCTTCTCGACCGCTTGCGGTGCTGCTTGGGCAATGGTTTGTCTCATCTGGTTCAACAGGTCCTGCACGTTGGAAGGGAAGGTCGAGATATATGCATCTATCGGGGAAATCTGGTGTGTCGTTTCCATACATGGCCTCCATACTACGACCTGAAAGATACCATAGGAATCTGGTTCTGTCAGTGCCGCAAATACAGTGCTTCCGTAAGGGTCACTCATTTCCACGTAGAGGATACTGACCACAACCAGTCGCTCGAACGGGCTGACCGTGCGCTCTATACAGCCAAGCGGTCGGGAAAGATCGGGTCGAAATACAACTATAACGGTACCGGGTTGCCCCGATACCGCTGTATGGATATCGATACCTTCTATTTGACTGTAAAGACAACCTGAGAGGCCCAGCTTTCCCCATCCGAATCGGTAATTGTCACGACAAAGGGGATCTCCGTTCCTCCCGGTGTTTCAGCATCTATAACGAAACGGAAGGTATTGGCTTCCCCGCTTATCGTGGACTGTGTATTGGTCGCATAGCGGCTATTGTTGGTCCTGTGCATACCTGCGGGCATATCCCTGACATCAAGGGTGTCCTGGAGAATCGAGACATGGGGGCTATCCGTTGCAAGTGTGGCTTTCAACCCGCTCAAGGGAACATTTCCTTGATTGGAGATACTGAAGCCCATGCCTATCTGGGTCTTTACGGGGAGCCGGTCAAACCCATAGTAGATGGTATTGAACGCGTCGAACGTAAGGTTCTTCCAAAGACCTTCGAAGACAGCTCCCTTACCCGAAACAGTGTAGGTCGTCTCGTCATCCAGGAGAGTTCTGGTACTGCGATCGTACCATCCGACGAACCGGTACGATTGATCCGGTGGTGTCACCGCAGGAACTGTGATTTCATCGCCAGTTGAAACCTGGTCATGCACAGATTCGATATTGCCGATGGCATCGGAAAATTGGACCGCGCTTTTCCACACGGCATACAAAGTCTGGTTTGTCAGTGGCATGGCAATGGTTTGTCCCGGTTCGTAGTCGACAGTCTCTGGTTGCAAACCCCATCCGGCAAGAATCCCTGCCCGATTGCGATCGATCCTGACTCGGGAAGCATCGGGGAGCACGATATCCGTACCCGGTTCCTGTTGCAGCCGTTGGGTATAGCTGTACCGGTATCCATCGCCACTCAGAGAAAAGTCGATCGAAAGGGTCGGGCGATAATAATTGCTTTTCCCGTAGAGCCATAGCGCATATTTTGTCCGCTCCGTTTCGGGTTCCTGCAGGATTCGTTGGAGCAGCCGGTCGGTGTCCTCTTGGTTGAGGACAAAGCGTGACAATGACGAATAGCGTCCATATGCATCCCGGTAGGCTTGGTGATTTCCCTCATTACGGGCCTTTTGCATGTCCTCCAAGGCATTTTGGGCAATCTTCGTCACTTGGGAGTAGAGCTTGTCATACTCTTGCATGATGGTGTCCATACTCTGCGAAGCAAGATCCATCGATTGGATTTTTCCGTACGTGTCCTCTGCAATGGGCGCGGCAAACAGTAGGGTGAGGCCGGTACAAAGCAGGAAACACGTAACGAGAACGGTGTTCTTGTGTCTCATTGCAGTTTCCTCCTGTAAGTTGGTTTTATTTCCACATTAAAGATACGATACCTACGATGGAATCGGCAAGAGGATAAACAAAGAATTTTTTTATAATTCTATGCATGATAAACATATGTGTGAAATATTTTCACAGCCTGTTACAATTTTTCACAGTATAGGCCGCTAGATTTTTCCGACCACCAGGAATGCTGCAAGAACCGCGGTACCCAGGGAGAAGGAGACGAACAACCCTTGGAAACTACGGGGTCGGGTCCGAATGGTGTGAAGCACTCTGGATCCTATCTTCGAAGTTGCGACGAAGAAGAGTAGGATTCCACCTAGGGTGGTTACTCCTGTCTTCAAGAGGTTGTCGGTGGAATAGAGTATGGGTGGAACGGCAATGTTGGTCCCACCGCGGGACATGAGGGTACCGATAATTGTCAGGATATGGGGAGCTGCCAAGCCTCCGGCTATGCAGAGGACTGCCAGCACAGATTGTGCTGTCAACCGGGCGACAAGTCCATAGGCTTTGGTCTGGGGATTTGCACTAGAACCGGGTAATACGCCCAATTCAGGGTGGAGTCTACCACGCTTCCCGGTTGGCCAATAGATCCTGGAGAGTTTGATGAACGATGCGACGGTCCCGACTGCCGCCGCTGATAGCAAGTAGTAGTGTAGCGACCCCTTCATGGCATAGGTGATGGCAGTCTTGCTGACAAAGCCGTTCAGGGGAGGAGTGGCACTGATCGCCAGTGCTCCTATGACAAAACACATGAATGTTACGGGAATTCTCTCACCCGCAGCTCTCAATTTGCCTATACTGTCCCGGAGGATATACACATTCCGTTCCTTCGCCACATCGACAGTCGTTCCTATGCTGAGAAATAACAAGCCTTTGAACAAAGCATGGTAGAAGGCGTGCAGGAATGCCGCGACCATAAGACTCGTTCCCGCTGGACTATCTACGCCGATTGAGATAGCCATTCCCCATGCCGCGACGACATACCCTATCTGACTGATGGAGTGGTAGGCAAGCAATCGTTTTGCATCTTCTTGGGAAAGTGCGATCACAACACCTAGGACGGCAGTGACACCTCCCGCAATACCCATGAGCTCGCCGACTTGCATACCGGCGGGGAACAGGAACAGGATTCGGGAAAGGGCGAATAGGGGGGTCTTGATCAGGACACCTGAGAGCACAGCCGATACGGCGTGGGGGGCGAGTGCATGGGCATCGGGAAGCCACCCGTACAATGGCATTACCGCAACCCTGATTGCGATTGCCGAGACCAGCAAGGCCAATGAAACAATGGAGAGTACCGTGTCGGACGAAGAGATAGCCTGCAAGCCGTTGGATATCCCCTCATAGGAAAGGGCTCCGGTCAAACGATAGAATCCGTATGTGCCGAGCAGGAAGAACACCATTGCCGAAGCGCTCACCATGAGATACGAGAACGATGCGAGGGTGGCTCCCGCTTTCCTCGAGGTTGGAATGAGGACATAGGAGGTGATCCCCATGATCTCTAGGCAAACGAACAGGTTGAAGAGGTCGGTTGTCATGATTGTCGCACACAGTGCCGCAGTCTGGATAAGGAACACGCCGGTGAATGCGGGGCCTTTTGGTCCAGCTCCCAATGAATAGACCCAAGCGGCGGTACCTATCGTAAACCCAAGTATATTGACCAACCAAGCCAATGCGTCGAATCGGAAGGTGATTCCTATTCCGACAAACCATTGGCCGACCACGCCGGATACGCTCTGTCCACTGAAAACAACGGGAAACAATAGGATCAGTACCAATGGTGGCAATCCCAATCCCACAAGAGCTCCTGTGTATTCCACCACACTGGCGACTCGTCCTTTCGGCAGCAGTTTTGCGCAGAAAGCCAATGCCGCTCCGAGTAGGGGCAGCATCACCGTGGCAAAGACGATATCTTCAGGTCTCATCCTGTATCCTCTCGCGAATGGTCTCGATGTCGAAGGAGCCCGTGATTTGATACAGATGGACAGCCAAAGCCAAGGCCAGTGCGGTGACACAGACACCGATTACTATGGCGGTAAGCATAAGTGCTTGGGGAATAGGATCGACAACCTGGGCAAGACCCGATTCGAGGATAGGAGCTTCCGATCCGATCCGGTTGCCTTCAAGGATGAACAGCATGACTGCCGCGGCGTTGAGGATGTTCAGCCCAAAAATCTTCTTGATGATATTCTTCTTGGCGACCACTCCCCAAAAGCCGATGAGCAGCAGGCAAAGCAACAGTGCGCGTTCCACCATCAATCGTGCCCTCCCATCATTGCTATACACATGAATCCGATGCTTGCACCGACTTTCAGGCCGATGATCGAATTCAGAAGGACAATGAATCCGACCGGATATGCCGAATCTGCCAACGGATTTCCGAAAAAGCCCTTGCCAAAAAAGATTCCGCTCATGGCTACGATAATGAACAGAAGGAACGAAACGGATTCGATACCTCCCAGAATCGAGGACTTGGAGAGTGCCGAGGTGTTGTCCTGTTGGTTGCCAAGCGCGAGAAAAACAATTCCAGAGGCGATAATTACTCCGCCTTGGAATCCTCCGCCAGGAGAAAGGTGACCGTACAGCATCACATAAAATCCGAAAAGGAGCACGATCGGACCGATTTTTCCCGTCACCACCTCCAGAAGATGGGTCCGTAGCACATGGGAGCTTCTTTTGTCACCACGTAGGGAGAATGCCGATACCGTCTGTATGGTATTGTCGTCGTCACCGACCGTATTGACCAGGGATTCGACCCTCGACAGCAAACCCATGGTTCCGATAACCGCCACGAGCAGGACTATCGTTTCTCCCAGTGTATCGAAGGCGCGGTATCCCAGATAGATGGCACTGACCAGGTTGCGGGCCCCGCTCTCATCCTGCCCGTATTGCATCAGATAATCGCGGGCGACCGTAGGCCAAGGGGTTTGGGAGAGGAAAACGGGTAGCAACACCACCCCCATGGCACCAATAGCGAGGCATGCTTGTAGGGTAGGGCTCCAGGCTTTTCGTTTACCCATGGTTGTCATCCTTGCGTTGGGAATGGCGGATTGCCCACACGAAGATAACTGTTGAAACACCTGCTCCAACAGCGGCCTCTGTTATTGCCACATCCGGTGCCTGCAATATGTAGAATAGGATCGCACTCAACAAACTTATGGCGGATAGGGCGATCACGCCATGCAACAGATCCTTGCTGGATAGCGTGTAGACGGCAAGCAGGACGATTAGTATCAGAAGGATAGTGGTCATGTAGGCTCCTTCTTTCGGGACAATCGTTTGGTTTTCGCCAAAGGTTTCCATACGGGAGTTCCCGACTGCCACGTGAATCTGGCGACGATGTAGGATCCGGTCGGTGCACTGACGAGGAAAAATACCATGATTACCACTACACGGGCCGCAATCGCGGCATTCGGAGCGAGGATCAAGGCGCCGATGAACGCTGAGAACACTGCTGTCGTACCACAGAGACCACCGGCTTGCATGCGCGAGTAGGGGTCGGGGAACCGGAACATGCCAACCAGACCGGCCGACCCGAAAAGCACAGAGGAGGCGAAGGCGATCAATGCGAACCACTCGCGTACCGACATGTCTACATCTCCTCCCCATCGGAAATCTTGTCCTTGAGAAATCGGGCGATAGCCAAGAACCCGAGGAAACCGAAGATATCGTAGACCAACGCCACGTCCAGATAGAGGACGCGTTCCTGGGCAACTCCACGGACAACCAGAAAGGCGAGTGCTACACCCGACAGGATGTTCAATGCGACCAGGCGATCGGCGGCGGTCGGTCCCACCAGTAGGCGGATGATGCATACGACGGCACAGATTATGAGAAACCATTGCATGTAGTGCAACAACAAGCTTGTCATGACCAGATATTTCCTATGAATCGTTCCATTCTTCCCTTCACTTTTTCTCCTGCAAGTTTGGCGTGGCTGGTATCGCAGAAAAACCAATGGACCGTGAGGTGGTCATCGTTCAGGTCGAGGGTTATGGTCCCCGGGGTGATGGTGATGGAGTTCGCGAGTACCATCCGGGCAATATCCGATTTCAACCGGGTCCTGAAATGTACAATACGTGGACTGGCCTTTCCCGTGAATACCGCACGCACCATATGGATGCTCGATTGGTAGAGGAAGAATACCAGGATGACTATGTAGAGGACCAGATGGAAGGGATTGGGGATGATATACCTAAGATTCGCCTGGTGCCGGGCTATGAAGATGTTGTAGGTCAAGGCAGCGATCAATAACGATCCCACCGCGCCGAAGATGAGTGAATAGGGTTCGATGCTTGCGGTAAAGAGCAGCCAGAGGGCATACAGGAACAAGGTTGTGAGCATGAACCGTATGAACCCCCATTTCTTTTCCGCGCGCATCGCTATGCCTCCTGTTTACAGATGAGCGCGTGGAATGCTTCGGCACAGTCCGACGCGAGCAGCTGGTGTCGGAACACTTCGTCATGTAGCAACCTTGCGAGTTTGGAAAGCAATTTCAGATGTACAACGGTGTTTTTCGAGGGGCCGACCAGGAGGAATACCAATGAGATCGGATGGCCGTCGGGAGTCTCGAGATCGGCTGGAGGTGTGATACGTGCAGCCGCGAGCAGACTGGTGGATAGGGTTTCGGAATGGGCGTGTGGGACCGCACATCCGCTGCCCAGACACGTGGAGGCGAGTTCCTCCCGAGCCATGATATCTACCAAGAGTTTTTCTGGATCGGAGAGGTGGTGTGCTTCGTGCAATGCAGAGACAAGTTTCCGTATGATTTGTTCCTTGTCCTGCTCATGCAAGTCGAGCAGGATACAGTCCGTGGACAACCGTTTGCAAATTCCTTCCATTGCTACACCTCTTCATCTTCTGGAACCAAGCCGGATACCCAATCGACCGGAACCGTGAACATGATACCGCTTCCGGCATTGTCCAACCCTCCGATCAACGGATCGACCAATGCGCGGACCCGCTCCACAGTCGCCATATCTCCCACAACCGACAGGATTGTCTTGTTGTACGGTTTGTTGCCCTTCATGAATTCCTTGAAACCGGCGAACAGGGGTACTTCGTAGGCGAGGAACCGGCCCATTCCCTCAGAATCGAGAATAGTCGCTCCTGTCACACCGGCTTCGACGTATGCTTCGAGCACTTCTTCGAGCAACTCTTCGTTGTTCAGGACAAAGACCAATAGTTTCATCGTTTGGTGGCCCCTCTCGCTTTGGCCGTTTCACCAGAATCCGTTCGTTTTGGTTCTTGGATACTACCATGGATTGTAAAACGGGGACAAGAAAAACCCTGCGTGAGGTTTTGGAAAAAGGTATCGTCAGGTATGTAATAAAAATGACTTGTGGTATATACTCTCTATCGATTATTTTCTATCGATAGGAGGATCCATGAAAACTTTGGTGGTATATGCATCGAAAGGTGGGTATTCGCGTGAATGTGCCCAAAAGATTGCCGCTAGCCTCACAGGCGGGGCCGATGTGGTCGATGTGAAGAAGCATGCTCACAAGACAGATGTAGCATCCTACGATACGGTGATACTTGGTGGGGGCATACTGGCCGGAAGATTACCTGGAGCGCTCCGCCGGTTTTGCTTGAGGAACGCAACTGCATTGGAACGGAAACGTGTCGGGTTGTTCATCTGCGGAACAGATCCGGAAAACCATGAGAAGGTTTTCGCTGCGAACTACCCTGCGGGGCTTCTGGACTGTGCCGTGGTCAAGACCTGGCTGGGAGGGCGCATCCTATTCGCTGACCAGAAGGGAATCATGCGGTTTGTGTTGAAGAAGATGTTGAAGGGTGAGAACGATGTGCATGCGGAACAACCCGAAGCTTTGAAAGCATTTGTCACTGCGATCGAGACTATCTGAGGTTTTTGACCGAATCCCCTTCAACCACTTCGGTTTCCAGCATGACGACCTCCGGTTTCCGTTGCGGGTCCTTTATCAACCTGTCGAGGAGTTTCACCGCAACTTGACCCATTTCAGAGAAGTTCTGGGATATGGTCGTGAGTTTTGGCCTGAATAGCGAACTGATGGGCAAATTGTCGAACCCGGTGATGGAAATATCCTCGGGTATCCGTATTCCCATGTCCTTTGCGATATTCATGGTGTAGAGGGCAAGATAGTCGTTTGTCATTGCCAACGCCGTTGGAGGAACCGGTAGATTCAAAAGACGTTCGAGGGTTTGGCTTGTCGATTTGCGCAACAATTCGTTTCCCGCGATCGTCTGGTCATAGAAGACCCTGTTGTAATCGAATGGAACGAGGTTGTGGATGATATAATCGTCCTTGACCGGCAACCTGTAATGGTTCATGGCTTGCAGGTATCCGGAGAACCGGTCGCTGCGGCTACTGGATTCGTAGGTGTTTCCCGAAAGGAAGGCGATATTCCGGTGCCCCTTCATGATCAGGTGTTCGACAATGGCATAGAACCCTTTGACGTTGTTGGATGCGACAAAGGAAGATTCAACTCCGAAGACCATGCGGTCGATCAGGACGAAGGGAAATGCGTGGATGTGCATCCGGTTGTACATTTCCGGGCTGCTCTGTGTGGAATAGGGAAGGATGATGGCTCCCAGGGCTCCGCTATCTATCACTTCTCCGATCAGGTCCTTCTCCTTCGCCAACGGAACCGAGTTGTCCAATGTCTCGATATCGAGACTGGTGACCGAAAGGTTGAACCCCTTTTTCCGGCAGGCCAATTCGACTCCATAGAAGACTTCCATGTTCAACGCGACTTTCGAAACGGGGGCCGGGAACACGATACTGATGAAAGGTTTGCCCGATACGGTGGGTACTTCATTGTCGGTGCGCCATTGGGAACGGGAGTTCACGAACGTACCTTTGGCCTTGATCCGCTTGACGTAGCCCATATTCTCCAATTCACGTACCGCACGGGATGCGGTTATCCTGCTTGTGGCGTACTGTTGCATCAATTCCTTTTCCGTTGGAATCCTCCTGCCCTCTGGGATCTCTCCATGTAGAATCTGCTGTTGCAGTGCGAGGAATATCTGTTGGTACATGGACGGATTTTCTTTTATTTCCACATTGCGCTCCACTGGGTTGGTTGAATGCTATATCAAAAATATAAAGGATAACAAAATTCTATCAAAATTTATAACATTATAGGTAGGCAGAATCCAATAAGCAAGTAAAATATACGGATTTTTGGTGGTTCATCCAAAATCGATTCAAGTCGATGAGTCGCATTCCGGGATATTAGCGTGAAAAATGTGAAAAAAATGTTTGACAACCGGGAAATCCTCTCTGATAATGACATATCTAATAAATGGAGGTATGTATATGTCATTAGGTAAAAAGACAGGTATGCGCCTGTTGGTAGCTCTTATGCTGTTGGTCCTTGCCCAGGCAGTGGTGTTCGCCGCTGGTGCGGCTGAAAGTCCTGCAGCGGGTGGAGAGAAGAAGGTAGTCGTGCTGAATGGTGCATCCATGTTCGATGTCGACCATCCCTACACGCAGACCTTGATCAAATTCGAGGAATTGGTAAACAAATACCAGGACGAGGTGGTTGTCGAGGTGCGGATGAACCTCAATCGATCGCTTGGAATCGAATCCGACTATTTGCGGTTCATGAGCCAAGGCGAATCTGTCGATCTGGCAATCATCGCCCCCGCACACACCGCTCAGCGTGTACCCAGTATCGCGATTCTGGATATGCCCTTGTTGTTCCGGGATTTCGAACACCGTGAAGCTGTCCTGAACAGCAATCTTTTCGATTCCATTACGGAAGAAATCATCAAGAAGGCTCGTATCAGACCGATCGGATATGCCGGTGGAGCTTCCAGAAACATCATCTCCAATTATCCGATCCGGAACATGCAGGAGCTGAAGGGTTTCAAATTGCGGGTCCAGGGTGCACCGATTTGGGCAAAGGTCTTCAGTGCTGTCGGAGCAGTTCCCTCAGTCATAGCGTACGACGAAGTCTACAGCGCTATCCAAACCGGAGTTATCGATGGGCTTGAGAACGAGAAGGTCGGGTATGCACAAATGCGTTTCTTCGAAGTCGCAAAGCATTTCACAGAGAACGACCACTCCATAACTGTCCGTCCGCTCTACATTTCCGAAACCGCTTACCAGAAGCTTTCCCCAACCGTTCAACAGGCTGTATTGAAAGCTGGAGCGGAAGCCGGAGCCTACGGTGCCCAGTTCGAATTGGATATGGCCGACAGCGAATTGCAGAAGTTGGTCGATGCCGGTTTGGCTGTCCACCACAAGTTCTCCGATGCGGACAAGGCCGAATTCCGCCGTTTGGCTACCCCGGCGTTGCTTTCCTATGTCGACGAGATGGGATTCCGTTCGCTTTACGAGGAAATCCAGACAATCAAATAATTTACGGTAGTATATGGTTGCCATGTCTCCCACCGTGGAGATATGGCAGCTTTTGGTCAGTTCCTTCCAACCGACATCGAGGTGATTATGAAAACGTATAGCTTCATCATGGACCGGATACACTGGTTCCTGTCGCATCTGGTCTCGATCCTATTGGGATTGCTGGTAGTGATCGTCAGCTTGCAGATTGCAGGTAGATTGCTTCCTTTCCTGCCGTACATGCTTTGGACGGAGGAGATTGCCAGATTCTTGCTTACATGGCTGGTATTCATTGGTGGAGCGGTCGGTGTGAAGGAACATTCCCATTTCCTGGTCGATATATTCCCGACTGTGAAATCCAAGGTGTTGCAGGTGACGTGGGACTTGTTCATCTCGCTCGGGATGGTTGGAGTCGCCTCCATCTTCGCCTACCGGGGATTCAAATACGCGATGGTGCTGGTCTACGATACTTCGGACATTGCACAGGTACCCATGATCTGGGTCGGTGCCGCCATCCCTTTATTTGGAATTCTCTCACTGCTCTTTCTCGTGGAAGAGATACTCAAGACCATCGCGAACGCACGGGAGGCTTAGATCATGGAACCATTGACAATCGCAGCGATTCTTTTCGGCTCATTCCTGTTGCTGGTATTTCTTCGGGTTCCGGTAGCATTCGCCTTGGGCTTGGCAACGTTGCCGGTCATCTTCTTGACACCCGGCGTCACCTTCTTTGCCTTGATCGACAGGACGTATATCTCCTTCAACTCGTTCCTCCTTCTATCGGTCCCGTTCTTCCTGTTGGCCGCCAATCTGATGAATGAGAATGGAATCACCAGAAAGCTGATCGATTTGGCCAAAGTGTCGGTCGGTCACCTTCCCGGTGGACTCGGACATATCAATGTACTGGTTTCCATGCTGTTCGCGGGGATTTCGGGTTCGTCCAACGCCGATGCCGCGGGTATCGGAAAAGTGCTCAT
>PGXU01000073.1 GCA_002839335.1 Spirochaetae bacterium HGW-Spirochaetae-4 | reverse complement strand
AATCCTTCTTCACGTCGACGAGGGTAATGCCATATTCCTCGACCAGCCGGTCGTATCCATGGACCTTGAAAGCCCGTGCCGTGCTGTCTCCCACCCATGCGCTTTCAACGATGGCAATGTTGGCAAACCCATGGTCCTTGAAGTAACGGATGACAGCTTCGACAATCTCGGGATGTGTCGTGGCACCACCATCTGCCGTGGCGGCGATTACGAGGTTGGGTTTGAGCACGATGTGTGCGGTTTTCGACAACGATTCCGCTATACCGCTATGGTCCAGTAACTTTCTGGTCATGCCGGACGGATCGTTTCCGTATACCATGACAATATCGTTCGAATGCATATGAGTCACCTTCCGGATTTTTCCTGTATTGTATCGGAATTGTGCCGATTATACAAATCATCATCGAAGTAGCACAAACCATGTCAGCCAAGGGGGACCTTGTCCTATATATGACCTACACAAATTGAAAAAAAAGTGCTATCATGAAGCCCAGTTAACGTTACTGGCCAGGTACGGGAAAGGAACCACAATGCATCATAAAGCAAAGATCTATCAACTCTTCCTAGGAGCATTGTTTCTCATGATGACCAACCTTTCCTTGCCAGCACAGGATTTGCCGGTAATCAGGATTTCCGTCGAGAATACCGCATCCCATGTCCAGACCAGATCGGTGCAAAGATTCGCCGACCTCTTGTCCGACCGGCTCGATGGTCGGTATACGGTGCGGTTTTTCCCGGCGGCATCACTGTTCCGCGATGCGGATGTGTTCAGGGCCTTGGTCCAAGGGAAGTTGGAGATTGCCGTTCCCGGTACATGGCAGTTCGACCGATATGTCCCGGAAGTCAGTCTCTTTTTGCTGCCATCGCTCTATGGACGCGATGCCTCGGTCACGTACGGGCTCATGGAGAGCAGTGTAGGACAACGGGTGGTCGATTCCATCGAGAAGACTATGGACGTGAAGGTTCTTGGACGTTGGATCGATCTCGGTTATACGCACCTGTTCAGTACCAGCAATCCGATCAAACGGCCTGGGGATATGGTGGGCAAGAGGATCCGTGTCGCGGGAGGTAGGGGAAATGAACTGCGTATAACGGCATTGGGAGGCGACCCGCTTACCATCGCCTGGCCCGAGCTCCCGAACTCATTGCTCAACGGGAAGGTCGATGCTGTATTGACCTCCTACGAAACGGTTGCGAGTGCGAAACTCTGGGAACTCGGAATCCGATCGGTATACGAGGATCGCCAGTATTTTGCCCAATATGTTCCCATAAGCTCAGGATTGTTCTGGGACCGTCTTCCACCGGAAGTCCAGGAGATTGTCCTGCAAAGTTGGGAATCCATTGTCGACCAGGCGAGACGGGAAGCCTCAGTCGCACAGGCGGTATCCAGATCACTCATGGTCTCCAACGGTGTGGCCATAACATTGGCAGGGACAGAGCAGATACGGCAAACCCGTGGCAAGTTGATTTCTGAAGAAGCGGATATGGTTCGGCAACTCGGAATTTCCTCCGACATCTATGCCCTCTTCACCGATTACATGAAGGGGATCGATTCACCTGCAACCGGCGACGTCAGATGAAGCCGTCCATCTCGAAAAATACGAATTCACGGTATGTACGGTTGTACCTGGTACCGTTTGCCGCGTTCTTGGTGTTGCTGTTGTTTTTTGGGTATATCCTGATACAACAGAGAAATAAAGAAGTCGAAGGCTTGGAGCAGCGTATACTGTTGCAATCGAGCCTGTTGGCTGAAAAGATCTCAAGCAAGCTCAATACCTATGAAATGATACTGGAGATGGTTGAGCTCCAATCGGAATCCTTGGATTTGGATGTTCAATCCGACCAGGTCTCGCTCGGCAGGTTGGTGAACCAGCAGTTGCTGTTGCATGATGAATTGGAAGGTGTCTGCATACTGTCCGCCGACGGATCGAAGATATATTCCAGCTACCATACCGACTTCTTGGAACTCGAGCAAACCCGCACTGCCATGTTTCGTGCCCATTTCGAACAAGGGCTGCCGTTCGCCATGTTGTCCTATACCCACCATGGAGCGAAACACATGGTACTTAGTCGCAGCCTCATGGACAAGAAGCGTTCTGTCCGGGCAGTGGTGGCTTTGGTAGTGGAAACGGAACGGTTCTACGACCAACTCTCCGTTTCGGCTGTTCCTGGCATGGTCTCTTCAATTTTCTACGACACCAACGGAACGCTGTTCGCTCTCTGGAATAATCCGGTCTCCGGGTTTCCTGCGGTCGACATGCAATCCGGCAGTGTCTCGGAAGTTCCGTTCTACAACCGGATATCTGCTCTTGAAGACAATTCGGCGACAATTCGCGGTGGTATCAGATTCTTCCGAATGGATGATATGGTGCTCTCGCTTGCCACCACGAACAGCTTCCCCATGACCTTGGCGCTCCAGATCCATATCCCGTCGGCAATGACTGCCTTCGACCGTTCGTTGGTTCTTAGCCTATCGATTATTTCCCTGGTATTGTTCGCCGCATTGTTGATCGACCACAGGTTGGTGCGCCAAACGAGATCGAAAGAGTTGATGCAGCAACAGATGGTGGAAGAACTCTCGATTAAGGTACAGCAACGTACGATGGATCTTGAGAAGTTGAGTACCAGGGATAGTCTGACCGGTCTGGTGAATCGACGCAAATTCAACGTATGCCTGGGAGAGGAGATTGAACGGCATACCAGCCAATCCTTGCCATTCTCCATAATAGCGATTGACTTGGATGGCTTTAAAAACGTAAACGATTCATTGGGACACCTGGTGGGTGATGAAGTCCTCATCCATATTGCCTCTACGTTGCAAAACACCCTTGGTTCGATCGGGACCCTTGCACGGTGGGGTGGCGACGAGCTGATGGTCCTCGTTCCGTCGATGGGCATCTCCCGGACAGCTGAAGTCGCCGAGTCCTTGCGCGAAGTTGTAGACGGGAATCCCTTTAGGGATAATGTCCATTGCACGATCAGTATGGGGGTAGCGGAACACCATCCGAATGAAAGTTCAACGGACTTGATCAGAAGGGCAGACTACGCCATGTATGAAGCCAAGCGGACCGGCAAGAACAAGGTTGTTGTAGCCAAACAGTAACGTCCAGGAGTTACAGGGCAATTCCCGCGATATGCAAGACGACTGTGACGACTCCGCCTGACAGGATAATCAGGATCGGATTGGTCTTCTTGATCCGCACGATTATGAATCCCAATACAAATAGGATCACCGCGAACCATGATACGGTAGACGTGGAGGAAGGGAATGCTTGGTTTCCGAACAGGGCTAAAAAGAGAATCGACAGCCCTGCCGAAGCAATCAAGGCGACTACCGCCGGACGGAGGCCATACAGCACGCCTTGCATGACCCGTAGGCTCCTGTATTTGAAATAGAACCAGGCCAAGACCAGGACAATGAGCAACGAGGGCAACACATTCCCCAATGTAGCCACCAAAGCTCCGGGGATACCGGAGATACGGGTGCCCACAAACGATGCGGCATTCAAAGCGATTGGGCCGGGAGTCATCTGTGAAATCGTCACCACGTCGGCGAATTCCTGTACGGTAAGCCATCCATGGACATTCACAACCTGTTCCTGGATCAGCGGCAACGCTGCATATCCCCCGCCGAAGCTGAACAATCCGATTTGGATAAAGCTCCAGAACAATTGTAGAAGAATCATCCGGCATCTCCTCGGAAGGGTTTTTTCGATTCGTTGTGTGAGGCTACCAGCACCGCTATGATTCCGATTGCGGCACAACTGAGAATTATGATGATGATATTCAACTTCAACACATAGGTGGCGGCAAATGCCAAGACCATAAGGATGACAGGAAGTATTTTCTTGGTCTTGAGCACGGTCCTCGCCATGGTTACGACGGCATCGAGAATCACCACGGCAACTCCGATACTCATACCGAAGAACAAGGCTTGTACCACTCGGTTGTCCTTGATCGCATTGTAGATGAAGGAGAGAAGGGTCAGGATAATCAATGGTGGTAGGATCGTACCCAAAAGGGTAACCAAGGCTCCTGCGACTCCTGCTATCTTGTACCCGACCAGAATGGAGGTGTTCACCGCGATCGGACCGGGTGCCGATTGGGCGATCGCTATGAGGTCCAGCATCTCGTTTTCCTCAATCCAAGCCAGCTTGTCGACAAAGCTCTTTCGCATGAGCGGTACAATGACATAGCCACCCCCCACAGTGAATGCGCTCAGCGTGAAGGTGGTCTTGAAAAGGGTCCAGAACAGCTTGGCCCTGGATGTTTCATTCGGATGCGAATTTTGTGTTGTCACCAGCATTACCCCTACAGGACTCTAGCATGAGGGGTATCGCTAGGGCAATAAAAGGTATCAATATCTTTGGGGCAAGGGGCGGAAAGTGGAGGCTTTGCCTCCTCTCCCGCCCCAAGGGGCTCACGTATGGATCCTTATGTTGCCTGCACTCGCTCGGGAGAGTGGACCATTCCATGGTCCCTTTCCGCTCGCTTCGTTTGGCAATCGGGGGTAGCGAAGTCGTTCACTGGACGGCAACCTCCAGTCCGAGGGTGATCATGGTAGTCAATGAACGTTCACGCTGCTCGCTGGTCATCTCAGCCGATCCGAATGGAAGGTCGCTGATAGTCAACAGGCACAAGGCTTCGGCCCGGGAAGCTTGTGCAGTCAAGTACAGGGAGGCTGCCTCCATTTCCACAGCCAGCACACCGACTTGTTTCCACGCCGCCAGTCCGTCAAGGCCACTAGGACTGTAGAACAAATCGCTGGAAAGGACAGTGCCCATGGTGAGTTTGACGGAGGAGGCATCCGCGATCTGTTTCGCACGTTGCAGAAGATCAAAGGATCCGGCCGGTGAGATGGTTCCCGGTATCGCATATTGTTTGCTGTAATCGGTATCGTAACAGGCGGATGTGGCCCCGATAAGGTCACCAAGGACAAGGTCGTCACCGATCGCCCCAGCCGAACCGATGCGGATCAACCGCTTCACACCATAGGCATTGATCAATTCGTAGGCATAGATGCCGATCGAAGGTCCGCCCATGCCGGTACCCTGTACCGAAACGCGGACCCCCTTGTACATCCCGGTATAGCCATAGATGCCACGAACCTGGGTATACCTGTGTGCATCGGTAAGAAAATTCTCAGCGATGAATTTGGCCCGCAACGGATCGCCCGGCAACAGGATTGTTTCCGCGATCTCTCCATGGTTCGCACTGTTGTGTACGGTCGGTGTTTTCATATTCCCCTCCCTTGTGGTCTGTCCCATCATACAGGAAAAGGAGCTGCATTTCAGCTGAATTCCAACTTTTCCGCAACTCCTTTTCACCCGATCGGGGGGGAAGGCGCTAATTGACAATCTCTCCCCGAGCGAATTTGCTGTTGTACCAGAAGGCATCCTGTTCCTCGGTAATGGTGAAGTCGGTGACGGCAATCCGACCCATGCTCCCGGCTTGGACAGTCAAAGTTCCTTTCGTCGAGATTTTGGCGGGGGTACTGATCGTCCTGTTCGAATCGAAGTATACCGATTGTTCCAAAACGAGAGTGCCGGTTGGAGAGTTGTCTTCGAGATAATACAAGGTGACCATTTTTATCGGAGCTCCCGATACCTTGTCCAACCAGATGGTTCCCTCTATTGTTCCATCGAAATCGTCTTCATCGTCATCCCAGCCGAGGATTTTTTCACTTTCCAGGTAATTCGGATCGTAGTAGGGAAGCGATTCGTCGTATGCCATGGAGAAGGTAAAGACTTCGGTAGTCGTATCGAGCACCTGTTCTGTCACACCCGTATAGGTGTAGTCCATGTCATACACATTGTCCGAGAATGGTGTCAGAACCATCCCGTCGGTATAGCGGGCCATCAAATCGAAGATCTTCGCATCGCCGAATTCCCGTACCTGCAGATAGCGGTCGTAGTGGGATCCCTCGATCAGAACCACCGCCTGGTCGGCATAGACAGCCACTCCTTTTCCATCGGTCTCCTGATATGATATCCGGCGAATTCCCGGAAGGTACTGTTCACTGTTGTCCGCGATATCGTCCGCTTTTTCCCATAGGGCACTGGCGGAGGGACTCTCTCCTATCGCCGAAGCGGAAATGGTTCCGGTGACAGCAACCAGCAGCAGTACGAGCATGCTGGTGATGAAATGTGTTCTTGCAATCATGATAACTCCTCGACTGTCATGCAGCCTTCGTAACGTATGGTGTCTTGGTTTGCGCAACCGACAGGTGGAACTTACACATCCTGCATGTCCTGTCCGTGAGTTGAATATGGAGATTCTGTGTATTTTTACGGAGGGTAGGGATTTGAACTTGTCACTTTTGCGAAGGCACTGCATATTGGACATATGAAACATCTATATGTCGTGGAAGATCACGATGCCATACGGGACAGCGTTGCCCAATACCTGGAGTTGTCGGGATACAAGGTATCCAAATATGCGCAGATACATGATGCCGCCACCGGAATATCGCAAAAGGCTCCTGATTTACTTATCCAGGATGTCATGATGCCAGATGGCGACGGGTTCTCTTTCGTCAAAGCCCTGAGGACACAATATTCGTTTCCGGTTATTTTCATGACCGCAAGGGGGGAGGAGAGCGACCGGATCATGGGTTTTGAACTCGGTGGCGACGATTATATCGTCAAGCCATTTTCTCCCAAGGAACTGGTGTTGCGCGTCGAGGCGATTTTCAGGCGGATGGATTCCCGCGAATTGCCAAAGAAGCATGGTACGGAATGGAAATTGGAAGATTCGACGTTGTTGTTCGACGAACTGTCACATGGATTTTCCCTTGACGGACAGGATATCAATCTCACCGCCGCCGAGTGGCGCATCATCTCACATCTGATTGAGAATGCAGGGAATCTGGTCTCCCGGTCGCAGATCCTCGAAGCATGTTTCGACTACTCCTTCGAATCGTATGATCGGATAGTCGATACCCATATCAAGAATATTCGGGCGAAGATCGGAATCAACGGAACCAATTGGATCGAGACAGTACGGGGCTACGGTTACCGTTTCTCAGGAGTGCTCTCCGAGGCAACCCAAGCATGAGGACAGCAAGCCGCAACAAGGGGAGAAGTCCGTGGAGCAGTCTCTTTTTCCGACTTTTCGCATCGATTATGACTATCACCGTGGTGATCCTATTGGTCCAATTCATAGTCGTAGCCGTCATGTTCACCATCCAGTCCAGACAGTTTGAGAACGAGGTGTTTTCGGTATACAAGGAACGACTCCAACAAGCGCTCACCGTCGCAAGCAAGTCCGAGGTCGAATGGAACCTCCAGTCGATCGGGCCCGTCTTGAAGATGGCTGCCGACGATAGGATATCGGGATTGATCCTGCGGGATGCCGAGGGAAACACCGTGTTGACTTTTGGCAAGACTCCACGGGGCATCGCAATCCCCGAATTCGAAATCGATAGGAACGACCCCTCATATATGTCTCTGCCTGAGAAGACCTGGTACTTTTCCCCCACAATTTCCAAAGTCTATATAAAGACGGATGATGAATCGATAGTCCGTACTGTGGTCATGCCCGAGTATCCGGCCCCGGTTCGTGAACAGGATATCGTGGGAACCATCACGCTCTATGCCAACCCAGCGCAAACGGAAGTGTTCGGCTCTGTCGATGTCCTGGTATTCAGTCCTTTGAACTATACCATTACGGCATTGCTGCTCAGACGGATGGTAGCCGCATTTGTGATTACGATTCCGATAGCATTGATCATTGCGTTGGTAGGAGCACAAGTGGTTGCCCGTTCCGTTTCACGGCATGCTGGGAAGATCGTTAAAGTCTTGGAAGCCGTGGCTGGAGGCAATTACCAGGAGCCGGTTCCCCATTCCACCATGAACGAATTGGCTCTGATCTCGGAATCGGTGGAACTGATGGAGCACAAATTGGCGAGTCACGAACGGATGCGCCAACAATGGCTACGGGGGATTGCCCACGACCTCAATACTCCAGTCACAGCCTTGAAACTCTCTATCGAGAGTGCCTTGGACCATGTGGTACCACTCGATATAACGCTTCTACAGAGGATGAAGAAGGAGAATGAGGAGCTTGAGCGCCGTGTCGGCGCGGTATTGATGCTGGCTTCCATGGAGTCTCCCGATTTCACCGTACACAAGGAAATGGTCGATGTGCTCGATTTTGTCGATGAGGTCATCAATTCCACATTGGCGGACCACCGGGTGATGCTCGATATTGGTTTGGATCGTGTGAACGGTGATCGCAGGTTGCTGTTGCTTGTCTGCCGGGAACTCATCAAGAATGCATGCAAATACGCACCAGCCGATACTCCGGTTCGCTGGAGCATCAGGGGTGTAGGCGAGACTGGCGAGATATGCATGGTGTTCTCCAACCAGGGACACGTCGCCCCAGAGACCCTGGAACGGGTCTTCGAACCATGGTTCAGGGCGGACGAGTCACGCTCTCAAGCTGGTGCGGGCATGGGCCTGGCAATTGTTCGCCAGGTCATGGAAGCCCACAACGGTAGTGTTGCCATGAACCAGGTGGGCGATACGGTCGAGGTGGAATTGCGGTGGAAATCATAGCCCGGTGGCCCCGATTCGGTTGTTTGGTGAAGATTAGGTAAAGAATCGGGGTGAAGGGTGGACAAATGGTCATAGATTGGTAATACTCTTCATACACCCCCACGGGGGTGTGGGAGGCAAGTATGATGTTTATTGGAATTATCGCATTGGTTGCGATTCTCTATCTTATCTTCAAGCCGGAACGCGCGAGCCATGGCACATCGTCACGGGATATGCGGGACGATCCATTGGAAATTCTCAAGCGCAGGTATGCCCAGGGAGATATATCGCAAGAGGAATTCTTTCGCATGAAAGAAGAATTGGCTCGAAGAGTATAAGGAGGAATAGGGTATGCACGGATTATATTGGGGATTCGGTGGTCCTGGTGGATATGCGAACCGTTTGTGCGGCTTCGCGAATGGTACCTGGTACGGTTCATGGTTCATGATCGCCATGATGGTATTGGGAGTCGCCTTGGTGGTGGTGTTGGCAATCGGAATTTTCCGACGTGGACACAGTGGTTCGACCTATTCCGAAGCCTTGGAAATCGCCAAGCGTCGATATGCCAATGGTGAGATCGACAAGGATACGTTTGACCGGTTGAGGAAAGACCTTCGGTAGCAGTACGTCCCGACAGAATGGACCGGTTGTGTTGAGTGCCCTTTATTGGCATACTGGCAACCGGTTCTCTTGTATTCTAAGGATGGGGAAGGTCGTATGGCGGAGAAGATTATACTGGACGTGGATACCGGTCACGACGACATGGTCGCGATTGTCATGGCCACTGGATTGGAAGAAATCGAACTGATGGGGTTGGTGGCGGTTGCCGGTAACCAGATTCTGGAAAAGACCCTCGCCAATACGCTGAAGGTATGCGAGCTGATCGGCCAAAAGGCTCCCGTTTATGCCGGTATGGATCGGCCGCTGGTTCGACCCAAGGTCATAGGTGGGGATATCCATGGGGAAAGTGGGCTTGACGGTCCGGTTTTTCCGCCACTGGTGAAAAAGGTAGAAACACTGCATGGTGTCCATTTCATCATCGAGACTGTGTTGGCAAATCCCCATGAGATCACGCTGGTTCCCACCGGGCCTCTGACAGATATTGCCATGGCCATACGACTGGAACCACGCTTGCCCTCGTTGGTGAAGAGGATTGTGCTCATGGGAGGTTCCATGGGGAAGGGGAACAGGACCGCCCACGCGGAGTTCAATATATTCGCCGACCCCGAGGCAGCCGCGATTGTCTTTGGTTCCGGAGCGCCCATCGTCATGATGGGGCTGGATGTCACATTACAGGTAGTGCTCGATGGGAACAGATCGGCATCGTATGGCAATTTGACAACCAGGACCGCCACCATGTTCAACGCATCAATGGCCCATTACATACAAGCTTGCCGGAGGCATGGAAGCGAGTTTCCCGCAATGCATGACCCCTGTTGTATCGCCTACATTGCCGATCCCTCGATATTCACCACCGAGTCGCATGACATAGAAATAGAGTTGCATGATCGGGAGAAGTACGGTAAGACGTATGCCGGCACAACAAACGGCTCGGGAACTATCCAGGTGGGAGTAGGGGCGGATGCGGATCGTTTTTGGAAATTGTTGGATAGGGCGTTCGCCCGATTGCCCTGACTAGTGGTACTCCACCAGCTCTTCGAGGGGTTCCCTGATCTTGATGCGCGACTGTTCGTCCTGATATCCGAAGGTGATGGCGAGTGCCACCTGCCACCGGACCGTATCGAGTTGCAGAAGGCGGGCCATATGCGATTCGTCGAAGCCTTCGATCGCACAACTTTGGATTCCTTCACATGCGGCCGCATGCATCATGTTCGCCGATGCGATATAGCATTGTGCGCGTGACCAGCAGTCGAGTCGTCCCTGGCTCGCCAAGAATTCGTAGTATCCCCGATAATCGGCGATGAATTCCTCCAAAGTACCGGGAAACCGCTTTCCCCGTTGGGCAACGAAGGGCCCGTCCGGTTCATAGGACAGTGCTTTCAAGGCTGCGATCGCAATGGTTACAGGGGCAGTCGCGACCGATTCCTGGTCGAAGCACGCCTTGGTCACATCCTCGCGCAACTTTCGGTCCTGGATAACATGGAACTTCCACCCCTCCAACCCGAAAGAGGTGGGGCTGAGCCTTCCGGCTTCGAGGATTCCTGCCAATTGCCGATCGGTAATCGGCGTGTCCCCATAGCGTTTGCATGCGAAACGGGTACGCATGACCGAGAGGAAGGATTCCATGTTCCCGATACTGTCCTTTGGGGGCATCAGGAGGCTCCCTTGATGTACGGTTTGCCACTTGCCCGGGGAGCATAGTTCTTGCCGCTGAAGACTACAAGGGCAATCAACGTGATCACATAGGGGAGGATATTGAATACTTCGGTCGGCAATACCCGCAACGCCGGAAAGTTGTTGGCGATGATCGCGAATGCTTGTGCTGTTCCGAACAAGAAGGCGGCGAAGGTTACTCCGATCGGACGCCATCGACCGAAGGACACTGCTGCCAAGGCGATGAATCCCCGTCCATTGATGGTATTGGAGGTGTACTGGATGGTTTGCGTCAACACGATGCAACCACCGGCTAGACCGGCAAGCAAACCGCTGGCGAGTACTGCGATATACCGGATCTTCTTGACATTGATACCGACGCTGTCCGCTGCGTGGGGGTGCTCTCCGCAGGCCCGCAAGTGCATGCCGAACGGAAGCTTGTACAGTATGAACCAAGCTGCGACCACCACAACGAGGGCGATATATGCGGTGGGGTAGATTCCCAGGGAATCGGTTTGCATCCCCATCTTGAACTCGCGTGTCCTGTCGGCGGAGAAGAGGATCTGGGCTGCGAATATGGTGACTCCGTCAGCCAGCAGGTTGATTCCCGTACCGCTGATTGTCTGGTCCGCGTTGAGGTTTATCGATGCTAGGGCATGGATTGCCGAGAAGGCGGCACCGATCAGGGCTCCGATCCCCAAGGATATCCAGATGGAGGGCATGCCCAATCCTGTGGCTTCCAGCAGGACGTGTGTCGCGGCGGCCGCGAACGCACCCACACCCATGAGCCCTTCGAGCGCTATGTTCACCACCCCCGACTTCTCACAGATCATGCCGCCGACGGCGGTAATCAAGATGGGCGAGACAATCATGAGAATGGAAGGTATCATGCCTATCAATGTATTCATTTCGCCAATACCTCCTTCTGCAGTTGCCGTTTGCTGCGCCAGGCAAGATATAATGCGATCGCCGACCGCAGTGCGATGAATACGACGATGAGTCCTTGTATGATGAAAGTGATCTCCTTCGGTATCTGCTTGCCCTGCATGAGCGCCTGGGCGTTCTTGAGCATGCCGAAGAGGAATCCCGCAAGCATGGTTCCGATCGCCGTGTTGTTGCCGACCAGTGCTACTGCGATTCCATTGAATCCGTAATTGTCCATGCCGGACAGGACCCGACCGTACCGGAAGGAGCCGAGGGCTACTATGCCACCGGCAAGGCCGGCGAAGGCTCCGGCAATCGCCATGGAGATGGCGATGCTGCGCACAACCGGAATGCCGCTGCACCGTGCTGCCTCGCGGTTGAACCCGGTGGCCCGCAAGCCGAATCCAAGGTTGGTCTTCTCCATGATGAACCAATAGACGACCACCGCCAATCCCATAAGGAAGAATCCGTTGTTCAACATGGAATTGTTGGTGATGGCTTGGAAAAATCCGTTCGAAAGCAGCGCGGTTTCGGGGAAATTGGCTGTCTTGTAGGTGGATGCTCCCGGCAATTGCAGGCAGATGATGCGGGAGAGGTAGAGGGCGACATAGTTGAGCATGATGGTCGATACGACTTCGGATACCTCGTATTTCGCTTTGAGTATACCGACGATTCCGCCCCACGCCGCGCCGATGAGCATCGCCCCGATAATCGCCAAGGCCCAATGGAGCCCGGGAACATTCGGGCCCAGAAGGCCGATTACCTGAGCTACGGTGAGGCCCATGATATATTGGCCTTCTCCACCGATATTGAACAGGCCGGCGCGTGCTGCGAAAGCCATGGAGAATCCGCAGAGGATGAACGGCACGGCATAGTTGAGGGTTTCCCCGATATACCGGACATTCATCTTCCCATTGTCGATATTGTATCCGGAAAGCGATTGGAAAATCGCCTTGTACATGTTCAGCGGATTCTTTCCGACCAGTGCGACCAGGATTGTCCCTACAAGGAATCCCAACAGGACGACAAGTACGGAAACCGCACCATCCGAGCTGAGCATGCGGCTGGTAAACGATTCTCGGGTATCTGCAGGTTTCATCCATTGCCTCCATCACGTTTCGATCCGGCCATCATCATGCCGATTTCCCTTTCCGTCACTTCATGTTGGGCGAAAATTCCCACAATCGATCCTTTGCTTATCGTAGCGATCCTATCGCACAGATTCATGATTTCGTCGAGCTCGAAGGAGATCAGCAGGATTGCCCGACCCTTGTCCCTTTCGGCCAGGATACGTTGGCGAATGTATTCGATTGCCCCGACATCCAATCCACGGGTAGGTTGGGCAACCAGCATCGCGTGTGGGGACAAATGGATTTCACGGGCAACGATCGTCTTCTGTTGGTTGCCTCCCGAGAGACTGCCCGCGGCTGTCCTGCTCCCTTGTCCCGCACGTATGTCGAACTGTTCGATCAACGCCTGTGCATCCTCGGCCATCTTCGTCTGGTCGAGCAATCCGTAGGCGTTGCTGTAGGGAGCTTTGTAATAGTTTTTCAAAACACAATTCTCACTGATCGAAAAATCGCTTATCAACCCATGTTTCTGCCTGTCCTCCGGTATATGGCCCAAGCCCAACTCGATCCGCTTCCTGATGGTTGCATGGGTGATGTCCTCTCCATTGAGCAGGATCGTCCCTGAAGAAACCGGAGAGAGTCCCGATATTCCGTAGAGCAACTCGGTTTGTCCATTTCCGTCGACACCTGCGATTCCGACAATCTCACCTCTATGGACTTCGACGGAAAGATCCCTCACCTTCACGTGGCCGTTCTGGTCGGCCACCGAGAGGTTTTGGATCGAGAGGACAACTTCACCGATCTGCGCGGGACTCTTTTCGATTTCGAATTGGACTGCCCTGCCCACCATCATTTCGGCCAGCTGTTGTTCCGAAACATCCTCGACATCCACCGTACCGATATACTTTCCCCGGCGAAGGACCGTACAACGGTCGGCGACCGCCTTGATCTCCTTGAGCTTGTGCGTGATCAGAACGATTGTTTTTCCCTCCGCCTTGAGGCGTCGGATTATTTGCATGAGCTCATCGATCTCCTGGGGTGTCAACACTGCGGTCGGTTCGTCGAAAATGATGATGTTCGCATTCCGGTACAAGGTCTTGAGGATCTCGACACGTTGTTGGGCTCCCACGGTGATGTCCTCTACCAGTGCTGTGGGATCGACCTGTAGGCCATAGGTGTCCGACAATTGGGCCACCCGCTTTTCGGCCTGTCCGATATTGAGGATGCCGAAGCGGTTCCTCGGCTCCATGCCGAGTACGATATTCTCGGTGACGGAATAATTGTGGACGAGCTTGAAGTGTTGGTGAACCATCCCGATGCCCAACTCGGTCGCGACATTGGGATCCTTGATATCGACGTTTTTTCCATGGATGCGGATTGTCCCGCTGTCGGCATTGTACGCACCGAACAGTATGGACATGAGTGTGGATTTTCCTGCCCCGTTCTCACCCAGCAACGCATGGATCTCGTTGTCTGCGACTTGGAGCGTCACCTTGTCGTTCGCCACGACACCGGGAAAGGTTTTGGTGATGCCGATCATCTCAATGGCATGTTCCACTATGGTTCCTCCGTACGTTCTTCCGTCCAGGAATCCTGTGCCTGCAATGGTTCCCGGATAGAAGAGGTGCGCCGTGTTGCGGCGCACCACCAGGTCACTGTATGTGCCTCGTTTCAGGTTGAAAATCAGTCGTCAAGGGCTGCGAGTCCCGCAGGAGCGGCTCCAGCTGCCAATGCTTCCTTGTAGGTGCCATAGATCTTGATCTTTCCGCTGATGATGTCGGCTTTGGCTGCATCGACAGCTTTGACCACGTCGGCTTTCAGTTCCGTGTTGGCTGTCGAATAACCGACACCGTCATCTTCCATGGTCATCTTGACCACTTCACCGGTGAAGGTTCCGTTCTTGACCGCATTGAGGCAGTAAAGCGAAGAGTTCTCGACTTTCTTCAGCATGGAGGTCAGCACGGCCGACTTCTTGCCTTCATAGATACCGTCTTCGAACTGGTCGCTATCGACGCCGATAGCCCAGATATTCTTGCCCTGCAAGCGGTATTCCTTGGCTTGTGCGATGGTTCCGTTACCCGTACCGCCCGCTGCCGAGAAGATCGCGTAGACACCGCTGTCATACCAGTTCTTTGCCTGGGCCTTTGCCAATTCCGGTTTGCCCCAGTCGTTCGCATAATAGTCGACGACCTGTGCGTTCGGGAATACCGAAAGGATGCCCTGGACATACCCCATTTCGAACTTGGTGATCACAGCACCGGGGACACCACCGATAAATCCGAACTTCGGATTGGCGATACCTTCCGCCTTTGCCTGCAATGCCGCGGCAAGACCGACCAGATAGGATCCCTGCTCCTCGCTGTAGATGAACTCCATGACGTTCGGCTGACCGACCCAGTCGACATCGACAATCACGAAGTTCTGGTCGGGATACAACGGGGCGACTTCACCGAGGGCGTCGGCCCACGTGAAACCGGTGACCATGATGACATCGTACCCTTCATCCGCAGCTTGCTTCAGATTTGGGATATACATGTCCTGTGTCTGTGCAGTAACCACGTCGTAGTACTGGCCTCTTTTCGAAGTATTGGCCAGCGTGTCTCCGTAGAATTCCACGATTCCGCGCCATGCGGCCGCGTTGAACGACTTGTCGTCGATTCCCGTGGCATCGGTGAGCAATCGGATGGTTGGGGTACCGTCGGTTGCGGTAGCTTCCTTGGCTCCTCCTGCAAATAGGGTAGTACCCATGATAAGAATCAGAGCGAAAACGAGAAGTTTCTTCATATGTTCCTCCTGATGAAATAGAGTAGCGGTGAGATACCTCGTATCGTACCAAGCTTTATAGGAATTGAAAAGGAAGTTTTTACCTTGAATGTTTGCTTTTCACTATTTCTGTTGCTATGATGATAGACCGTCCACCAGAAACCTGGTCTTGGAGGAGGTGCGGCATGAAAGGGAAGGGTCTGCAGGTATTCGCGAACAAGAGCAAGGAGCTCATGGAGAACATCGAGTGTTATCTCACGCAAGTGACTTCAGCCAGCCTGCATTTCGATGAAGCGATGAAGGATTATATCGCCGGACGAATGGATCAGTTCGAGGAGCGGATTCGGATTGTCACTACCATAGAGCGGGAAGCCGACGCCGAACTGAAGGTGGTTAAATACAAACTGTATGCATTCATGCTTATTCCCGATACCCGTGGAGACGTGTTCATGTTGATGGACGATCTCGATGACGTGATCGACTATACCAAGCGGCTGCTGCTCGAACTCTCCATGGAAAAGCCGATGTTTCCCGAATTCATCAGGGATGATCTGTCGCTCATGTGTGGGGATTCGGTCAAGGCGGTCGAATCGTTGATGTTGGCGGTACGTGCTTTGTTCAGCCAGACCAAGCTGGTCGAGGAACACGTCAACAGGACGGTATTCTATGAAAAGGAAGTCGACCGGATCGAGGAAGGTTTGATTCGCCGGGTGTTCGCATCACCAGAGATCCCCGATTTGGCGTGTAAGATGCAGATTCGGGATTTTTGCACCAGGATAGCCAGTCTCTCGGATATTTCCGAGGATATTTCCAAGAATCTACTTGTCTATGCCGTGAAGCGGATGGTGTAGGAGGAACAGTGGTGTTGACGGGACTCCTCTTTCTTTCCAGCGGTTTGTTCATGGGGTGGTCGCTCGGTGCTAACGATGCCGCCAATATCTTCGGCACCGCTGTCGGCACCAAGATGGTCAGATTCCGTACCGCGGCTATCATCAGTTGCCTGTTCATAATCCTGGGCGCGGTTGTGGGTGGAAGGGGTACGACACATGGCCTGGGAGCATTGG
>PGXU01000072.1 GCA_002839335.1 Spirochaetae bacterium HGW-Spirochaetae-4 | reverse complement strand
GCATAGAGTGAACGTCCGAAAGGTGTCTGGTTCAGGATATACCAGGTGGCCACCAGCGCGCCGACCAGGAAGATAATGGGCGTTGGTATGAACCATATCGAGCCCTGACCCACGTTCACGTAATCTCCGATCTGGTAGATGTTCTGTCCATTGGTGACAAGCAGGGCCAATCCACGGGCAACCGCTTGCATGGCGAGCGTGGCGATGAACGGCGGAGTCTTGAATTTGGTGACCATGAGCGCGTTGATCAAGTTGGCCGCCACAGCCACAACGATGGCGACGATGAACGCGAGAAGCATCGATCCGGTGGCTTTGAAGGCAATGACCGAGATCAAACCGGAAAGGGCAAGTACCGAGCCCGAGGAGAGATCGAGCATACCGCTGATGATCAGGATCGTCTCACCGAACGCCAATATGGTTGTCACAGCGATCTGCCGGCTCACGTTCGACAGGTTCCCCACCGACAGGAAGTTCGGGTTGAGGAACGAAAACAGGATGAACATCATCACCAGTACGATGAAAATGCTGTATTGCCGCGAAAAATTCGACCATCTGGTCCGAATGCTGTCCTTACCTTGTGTACTATACATGATCCACCCTCTCTGAACCCACACCTGTGGCCAATCTCATGATTGCTTCTTGTGAATAATCCTTCCGTTCGAGCTCACCTGCGACAGCGCCGTTGGCCATCACATAGATACGGTCGCACATGCCGATCAATTCCGGCAATTCGGAGGAGACCATGACGATCGCTTTTCCCATTCTCGCCAGGTCCATCATCAGCTTATAGATTTCGAACTTCGCCCCGACGTCGATTCCCCTGGTCGGCTCATCGAGGATAAGCACATCGGGATCGCTCAACATCCACTTGGCAAGCACGACCTTCTGTTGGTTGCCTCCACTCAACGCCTCGACGACTGTATCGAGCGATGGAGTTTTGACGTTCATGGAAGCGCATACCTTTTCGACCGCGGCATCCTCCTGGCGCGCATACAACCTCCCCTTGCGGAAAAATTGCTTCAAGCTCGACAGCGAGACATTTTCTCGCACGCTTCGGATCGGGATGATGCCATACCGCTTGCGGTCCTCGCTCAACATGACCAGCTTGTTGGTGATGCTCTCCTGCACACCAGAGGCCTTCACCTCCTTGCCGCGTATGCGGATGCTTCCCGAGTCGTGGGAATCGAGTCCGAATACGGAGCACATGACTTCAGTCCTTCCCGCACCCATCAGCCCTGAGAAACCGATGATCTCGCCGGCCCGGGCAGAGAAAGAGACGTTCTTGAACAGCCGCTCGGAGCAGAGGTTCTCCACTTCGAGCAACGTCTGGCCGATAGGAACCGATTCCTTGGGGTAGGTCGCGTCAAGCTTTCTTCCCACCATGAGAGATATGACGGTTTCTATGTCGAGATCGTCCTTGGCTCTGGTTTCGACCACCTGTCCGTCGCGCAGGATGGTGATTTCGTCGGCAATGCGGAAAATCTCGTCCATCTTGTGCGATATGTAGATAATCGATTTCCCACGTGCCTTCAGCTCGTGGATCTTCTTGAACAGCGTCTCGACCTCGGTATGGGTGATCGCGCTGGTCGGTTCGTCCATGATGATGATGTCCGAATCGTAGGAGATGGCCTTCAGTATCTCCAGCATCTGGATATCGGAAACGGAGAGGTTCTTCACCTTCTGCTGCGGCGAATAGGGAAGTTGCTCGCGATCGAGCAGCTCCCGGGTTTGCTTGCGTACTGCTTTCCAATCCACACCCCCCACTTTGTTTTTCGGCAAGCGGCCGACAAACAGGTTTTCCTCCACGGATATCTCGGGGATGTAGTTCAGCTCCTGGAATATCATGGAGATACCGAGAGCCCGTGCCTGCATCGGGTTTCTGATTTCGACCGGTTTGCCATCGATACGAATCTCGCCGCTGTCGGCAGAATAGATGCCGTTGATAATCTTCATCAAGGTCGATTTTCCGGCACCGTTCTCCCCGCACAGGACGTGGACCGTACCTTCCTTCACCGTGAAGTTGATTCCGTCCAGTGCTTTGACTCCCGGGAAGGATTTTTCTATGTGCAAGACCTGGAGTTCCATTGTCGGTTCCTCTCTGTACGAATAACGAGTCCAGGGATCGGGATCAATCCCTGAACTCACCGTGTCTACAATTCTACTATGTCCGATCTCGGAATGCCACTTATAGTGCTCCGGCCCGCTTGTGCATCTCGATGTATTCGTCGACGTTTGCGGAAGTGACCAACGGGTTGCCGATATCGGTATCGATCTTCTTGGCTTCACCGGTGACCAGCTTGTGAGTCGTATCGAGAATCTTGGTCGCAAGGTCATAGGCGCTCTGCATACAAGTCGAGGTCAACAGGCCTTCCTTGATCAGCAGACAGGCTTCGGCGGTTCCATCGACTCCATAGGCGAGCGTATTGGCGAACTTGGCGTCGTTCTTGATAACTTCGATCGCACCGGCGGCCATGTTGTCGTTCATGGAGATGATCGCATCGATCCTGTCGTTGGCCTGGACCCAGTCCTCCATGAGGACCATGGCTTCATCCTTGTTCCAGTTGGCGATCTGCTCACCCACAATGGTCACGTCCGGGCGCTTGTCGAAGAATTCCTTCTGCCAGCTCACCCTTCTCTCATCGGCGTGGAAGTTTCCCGGAGGTCCGTTGAGCACGACAACTTTGGCGTTGCGCGGCACCTGCTCTACTGCGGCCCGGGCATTGACCGCTGCCTGCATATAGGGATCCGCGTCGACAGACGATGCCCCTTCGATGCCTGAGATCCGGGCATTGGTCGTTATGGCGATGATTCCGGCTGAGACAATCCGCTCGACGTAGGGCCTTTGCGATTCGCCATTGTTCGGCTGCACGATGATGACATCGTAGTTGTTGGTGATCGCATTCTCGATCATGCCGTTCTGGATGTCGTCACTGGCTTGTCCGTCGAATACGTCCAACTTGATGTCGTCATACTTCGCGGCTTCCTCCTTGATGGAATTGGCCAGCCATGCGGCAAACGAGTCGGCTTGGGCGCGGGCGATATAGGCTACGCGGTATACCCCTTCCTGTTCTTTCGCTCCAGCTGCGAAGAGCATGCCGGATGCAAGCACGAGGACAATCAATACTAGACTGATCCTTTTCATATTCACTACCTCCATTGTTTGTGGCACACCAGGTATGCCAAGATTCCTTTTTGATAGGAAAACTTCATAGCAAATATTTATATTTTTTGCTCTATATTTTTCCTATGCTTCTGAGTCTACACGAGTTTTCCGAGATGTCAATATTAAATTTTGTATAAATTACACCGCCTATTTCTTTAGTTAAACGTTAACCATAGAGCACTAAGCACTCTTCGCCATTATTATTTATTGTAATTACCATTCATTCTATTGCGAAATTACTTTTATAATTTGCGCAAATTTCATATTGACCTGAGGCATCAAGTATGCAACTATCAAAGGGGACAGTCCCTCGCAATCACGCGAAATGTCCCACAATCCTATGTATGGAATAAGGAGCAACCGGTATGCTAGCTGTAGTCTTGGAATCCAAGGGTGTTGTAGCGCTTCGTGATTTCGGTGTCGAGGAGCATCTTGGTCCGAACGATGTCCGTATCGCGATTTCCCATGTTGGCATATGTGGAAGCGATGTCCATTACTTCCAGCACGGGAATATCGGAGATTTCGTAGTTCGCGAACCGATGGTTCTCGGCCATGAGGCCAGCGGTACGGTTACCGAGGTCGGAGCCTCGGTGATACATCTGCAAGTCGGTGACACAGTGTGCATGGAACCGGGCATTCCCGATTTTTCCAGCATCGAGACGTTGGAAGGGATGTACAATCTCGATCCGTCTGTGCGGTTCTGGGCCACTCCTCCGATACACGGGTGCCTGAGGGAATCGGTGGTCCATCCTGCAAGCCTGACGTTCAAACTCCCTGAGAACGTTTCTCCCGAAGAGGGTGCGCTTGTGGAGCCGGTCTCGATCGGTGTCTATTCGGCGAAGGTCGCCGAGATCGAGCCTGCCGATACGGCGCTGGTCATTGGTGCGGGTACAATCGGATTGGTGACTGCCCTCGGTGCGTTGGCCTCCGGTTGTTCCCAGGTGATCGTTTCCGATATCAAGGAGGAGAAGCTTGACCTGGTGCGCAAGTTCTACGGAAACAAACTCGTGTGTATCAACTCGGCAAAGGAAAACCTGCTTGAAGCCGTGCAAAAGGTCGCTCCCCGCGGTGTCGATATCCTATTCGAGGCCAGCGGAGCTCCCGACGTGCTCAAGGATTTCACCAGATACGTATGCCCGGGTGGAAAAGCGGTGCTTATCGGCATGCCCGTAGGACCGGTGTTGTTCGACGTGGTTGGAGCCCAGGCAAAAGAGATATCCATCAAGACGATATTCCGATACAGGAACATGTATCCGAGGACATTGAACCTTATCTCCTCCGGAGCGTTGGAGGTGAAGCCTCTTGTCACCCACCGCTACGAAATGAGGGATGCGGTTGAAGCATTCCGGTTCGCGGCCTCGGCTCCTGCCGATGCGATCAAAGTGATGGTCAGCTTGTAGGTTGGCAAGTAAGGTACCTGGTACGAAAGTTTGATTTTGTATACAAAAACCAAAACCGGTACCAGGCACCGCTTTACACCGGTCGACACCAGCAGTAACATATTGGGTGGAATGGATGTATACGTGCAAGAAATTCCTATGGCAGGTAGTAGAGCTTCCTGCTTATGAACGGGATGTTTTTCTGCACAGGGCGCTACCGGTTAACCAGGCAATTCAATGCGACACCAGCCTCCAGCAGGATACATAGGCAGAATCCACTACGGCGGAGGAAAAAGTGACCAGTTCCAAGCCCGCGATGTCCAAGTATGCGATATGCCTGGTGGTGCCTTTGCTTATTGCGATACTATCGGGATGCACCTCGATGCAAGCCCTGAGGGATATAAACGAGAATCCCGAGAATAGTGTCAGGGGAGATCCCGAGAATCCGATAAAAGTTCGGGAATTCCTCCTGGACGTCTTGGCTTCACCGGAAGGACGTGAAGTAAGATCATTTCACAGGAGGGCATATTCGACCGACAACAAGAAGAACCTGTTTATGGTCCATAGCTTCTATGTCTTCTTCAAGGACGGTGAAGTTGAACACACCGTGGTCTTCACCGCAACACCCAAGGGATCCGAACGGGATGGCAATTGGATGTTGGATGCGCAAAGCGATGTGGACTCATATAACCTGTACATGGAATCGGACAACCCATGGGAAGTGGAGGAATATATCCACCCGCATAGCGGACCGGGTCTCGACCTTCAATTAACGGTTCGCAGCATTCTGTACCGGTTGCATAAGGAGTATACCTTCTTCGGTCCCGCCAGCGTCCGAAACCTTCCCTGGTATCATCTCCTATGGGTTTCCCTTGCTCCACCACCTATACTGTCAATCGCCTCGATACTCCTGTTGTCCATCCATACCGACAACTGCACTTCGGCGATAGTTGAAACTATGGTTTGGACCGACAAGCAACAGACAGGCTCAATGGGAAATACCACACACCTGGATTAACTCAGAATTCTTGTATACAAATCATCAAGTGCGTACCGCGTTGCAGTACCGCTTCACATTTTCCACCCTTCCTTTTCATCCAGGCTAACGATGATGGGGGAAAGGTCCATCTTACCCGAGAGGATGCTGAACCCGGTGATGTCGATAAGCCATTTCTCGTTCGGCTTGTCAGCATGATAATCACGTTGGATGATATTCTCAACCTGGATGCTTGTCTCTCCTTTGTACGAGCTGTATTTTTTCCTCTTTATATTAGGCGCGTTGAGGTGTTCCTCATGCATGAGATGCAACAGGACCTTCTCGTAAATAATTTTGCCATCTGAAGTTAGAATCATACGCAAGTGACCATAATCATAGCAACCCCTGGATTTCCCACGCGGAAGTTATTCCGAAATTGGAAGATATTGACCATCCAGCGCATAAGCTAGGAAAATTGATTCGGAACGTTCTTCTAATTATTCTTGATAAATATTAAATTTTTGTCAGGATAAAATTGAACTTTCGTTCCTCCTCCGCTATAGTAGTCGCTACAAAGAATCTTAAGGAAGGAAGTACCATATCATTAACGAACTTATCAGGATGGCGTTGTCAGAAGACCTTGGCATACAAGGTGACGTGACCTCACAGGCAATTTTCACCGATGAAGAAGATATCTTCGTCCTATTTGCCAAGGACAGTGGGGTGTTGTGCGGGTCGGAGGTCTTCCGTGAAGTCTTCAGGCAAGTGGACCCACTCGTTTCGGTTGATTTTTTCTATTCGGATGGAGACGCCATAGTGCATGGTGACCAGGTTGCGAAACTTGCGGGGAAGGTCCTTTCCATACTGACCGCTGAACGCACGGCAATTAATTTTCTCTCGTTTCTCAGCGGCATTGCCTCCAAGGCAAAAAAATATGTGGATCAAGCCTCGTCCTGTGGAGTGCTCATTCTCGATACCCGTAAAACCCTTCCCGGTTATCGAAAACTATCAAAGTATGCTGTTTCCTGCGGTGGAGCCGCAAATCATCGCCAAGGTCTCTATGACATGGCACTTATCAAAGACAATCACATAGATGCTGCCGGCAGTATCACCGAAGCAGTGGGGAGGATACGTGCCCTTTGGTCGAATACATACAAGATAGAGGTGGAGACCCGGACTCTGGATGAAGTAGAAGAAGCGATCAACTGCAACGTAGACCGCATCATGTTGGATAATATGAATAACGAACTTATGGGTAAAGCCGTGTCTATGGTTCATGGAGCAGCAGAAACCGAAGCCTCGGGAAACATGACTCTCCAACGTATCGACGGTGTTGTTAAAACCGGGGTCGACTTCATTTCGGTTGGGGATATAACCCATTCGGTCCAGGCATTTGACTTTTCCCTTAAACAGCAATCGAGATAAGGAGTCGACAATGGAAACCATGCGGCGTATTATCTCACTCCGAAAAGAACTTGGCGAACGGGTGATCATTCCAGCGCATCATTATCAGAAAAAGGAAATTACCGATATAGCCGATTTCATTGGGGATTCCTATCGCTTGGCAGTGGATGTAAGCACCAGTAATGCCGAATACATACTCTTCTGTGGCGTCCATTTCATGGCAGAGGGAGCCGCTGTCTTGGCTAAGGTGCACCAGAAGGTGGTCATGCCCAATCTTAAAGCCGGGTGCCCCATGGCAGACATGATAACCTACGCCCAAGCCGAACAGACGCTTGAGAACATCAGGAACAAAAGCTCACGAGAGATCATTCCAGTGGTCTATATGAACGCACATGCCCATCTTAAGGCCTTTTGCGGTCAACACGAAGGGTCGGTATGCACCAGCTCGAACGCCAGGAAAATCCTTGAATACTATCTTTCACAGGATAAGGGAGTGCTTTTCTTTCCGGACCAGCATCTCGGTAGAAACACGGCAATGGATATCGGACTCTCTCAGGATGACATTTCGCTCATAGACAAAGAATCCCTTGTACCCATGGGAAACCAGCAGGCAAAGGTGTATCTTTGGGATGGAAGCTGCCCTATCCATCAGGAATTCAATGTACGGCAGATTGAGACGCTGCGTAGGAAATATCCGGGAATCACCGTAATTGTACACCCCGAAGTCAATTCCGCCACTGCCCTGGCAGCCGACATGAAAGGTTCAACCGAATACATCTACAATGTGGTCAGTAAATCACCTCCCGGTAGTGTATGGGCTATTGGAACGGAATACAATTTTGTCTCCCGTCTTGCATATGAATATACCAGCCAAGGAAAAACGATTCTTCCTTTGGAAACATCGATCTGTACCGATATGAGTATGACGACACCAGAGCTATTGTTAGAGACCCTCGAGCAGATCAGAGATGGTAATATTAAGAATAAATTGGTAACAGTAGACCAAAAAATCCGCGAAGATGCCAAAAAAGCGCTCCAACAGATGATCGCTATCGTCGAAGGAGGGACTTTACATGGAAACAGGGAAAATCTTTGATGTTCTGATAATCGGATGCGGTTTATCGGGACTTACCACAGCGATCCGACTTCACGAAGCCGGTATGAACATACTGGTCGTGACCAAGGAGTCAAACCCCTTGGAATGCAACACGTACCATGCCCAAGGGGGGATTATCGCATGTAAACAAGGCGATAGTCCCGAATCCCTCAAACAAGATATTCTGGAAGCAGGGATGCATTGCAACAACGAGACCGCAGTGGAGGAACTAGTCGCCCATGGTCCCCGTCTGGTATTTGATTTCCTTGTGGATCATATTGGAACACAGTTCAGCCGAGATGCCAACGGGCAGTTGGCCTACACCGGGGAAGCCGCCCATTCCGAACGAAGGATCCTTCATTTTGAAGATCGGACCGGAGAACAGATAGAGACTTCAATCCATCGATATGCCCAAAAAATGGGATTGAATATCCTTTGCGAACATACTGCAATCGACCTAATCACCAACAACCACCATTCAGAGAATATCCAGGAGACATACAAGCCACGCGAGGTTATGGGAGCCTATATCCTTGACAATACAACCGGTAAGGTCAAGCGCATCTGTGCCAAGCAGGTTGTTCTTGCATCGGGGGGAATTGGAAACCTATACCAACATACCACCAACCCAGCGGGTGCTACCGGAGACGGCATCAGCATGGCGTATCATGCAGGTGCCGACATTATCAATGCCGAATACATTCAGTTCCACCCCACCTGTTTGTTCCATAGGGATATAAAACGGTTCCTTATTTCTGAATCGCTTCGTGGCGAGGGCGCCCGCCTATTGGACATCAAGGGGCGTACCTTCATGAAAGACTATTCACCAATGGAAGATCTTGCTCCAAGGGATATAGTCGCACGCAGTATCTTCAACCGTATGGGCAAAGACGGCACCGAATATGTATTGCTGGACCTGTACTCGCATTACCAGGGCCAGGAACCAATCGCCAAGCGATTCTCCAGGATCTACAGTACCTGCATGGAGGGTGGTATAGATATTACCAAAGAGCCAATCCCCGTGGTCCCGGCAGCCCATTACTTTTGTGGTGGGGTAAAGGTGGATCTCGCTGGCAAGACTTCCTTGGAAAACCTGTATGCCTTAGGCGAAGTAAGCTGCACCGGTGTTCATGGTGCGAATCGCCTGGCTTCGACATCACTGTTGGAAGCCCTGCTCTGGGGATACAACTGTGCCGATGACATTATCAAAAGCCGCCACAAACCTACCGATTTGAAAAGGTTTGCGGACCTTCGCGAATGGGAGGTCCCTCCAATGCAGGAAGAGTTCGACCCCTTGCTATTGCAACAGGACTGGAAGGCAATCCAGCTCACCATGTGGAACTATGTGGGCATAATCCGGACACGAAAAGGACTTCGACGAGCCCAAGCCGACCTAGGCTATTTCTCGCACCGGATCATCCAGTTCTATCAGGAAGCACAGCTCAATAGGGACATTATTGAGCTACGGCATGCGATAACCGCGGCAGGAATAATCACTAACGCGGCTTTACGCAACAATAGCCCGAAGGGTTGCCACTACATGGAATAACGTTCTAATTCTCAAGGAATCAGACAATTGCCTTCGTCAATAGCGTATTTTAGTATTGCATTGACAATGGTCAGCAGTTCTCTAGCTATGCTAACAGTTTTCTGGTTTGGTTTGGGAACATCTAGGTTGGCGTATGTCTTTTTCAAAAAGAAAGGAACCAAAACCACTCTCATCTTACAGAGTTTGTTTGTATTTCTTGCAGCTCTAATTCTGGTATTTACCAACCCTTCCACCCCTCCGATAGTATCTATCCGCTTCGATTGGTATAGGTGTAGGACCTATTTGGCCGTTAATTGTAGAACATTGTCACAACACATATAAGAATGATTCTCTAGTAATGTACATAGTTGTGGCAGGAAGTCCGGGAGGTATCATAGGGCCCTCACTTTCATCATTGTTTTTTAGATATGGAAATATTTCTTATCTACCTACGATTCTGGTAGTCTATCAATTGGTAGGTATCATTGCCGTTGTAGTTGCAACTCAAAGAAGGTAATTGTAATTGTACATTCCTATCCATCCACATCCTAAAAATATGGCTCGATCGATTGGCTTATTCCTCGTTATTTTCCGGTCGTCATGCATTATTAAGTTCGCCAAAGCACTCCCACTACCATAACCCCAAATCTATTGTAAATTCAAATCATCAAACCGGTGCCAGGTACTTGCAGGAAAGGCAAAAAGGTCGCATTGTTGCAGTTGAGGGGGACGATGCCATGGCCAAGGAAACCCGACTCGATTATTGCAACCGAATGATCGGTGAGATTGCCACCGATTTGTCACAAGCCTATGTGCAGGATGGGGATTTCCTCAGCCTCTACTTGGGACAGATCTCCACTCCATTGCAGCTCTCGCTGTTCCAGCCGCTAGCCCTGGAGCTATCGGTTTTCCTCATATTCCTGCTCAAGGGACAGCAGAACGAACTCGCCGATAAGCTTCGAAGCGCGACCGCGGAAACCGTCCGGTACTTGGGACTCGAGGACGCGAAGTTCATCGACGAACGGTTGGATTGCTATGCGAACCAAGGGAATCCACTGGACTGCTTCACCGATTTTTGCCAGAAGGCAGTGGATGCCGATGCACACCACCTGAACATGGAAATGAACGACAAGCCCATACGCCATGCAATCAACGACCGACGCTTTGTGGCCATACACGAGGCGGCATCGCGCATGGAGCAGGTGGCACGTGATAGCACTGGCTGATACTCCATCATTTTTGATAGGGTAATCAAGTACCCTATCATATATGAGAGATATCAATACCTTAGGGCAAGGGGTCAGGTTCGTTGAGAGAAAGTCAGACCCTTTCCAACAATGCGGGATCAAGAAAATACCCGGTCTTCGGTCCTGTGTCTCCTGAAGGAATCAAGAAGCCTTCCTGGAGAAGATGTTGGATATCCCTTGAAGCCGCTGCCGGGGAACATTTGTTCATCTTCGCCCACTTGTCGGTCGACAACTTGCCATCAAAAGATCCGTCGGCAAGCTTGAACAGCATGGATAGTTCCCGTGAATTATACACGGATGGGTCCAAGTTCTTCATGAAGCGGGTGAGCCTTGCACTCTTTTGGTAGACCCGTATGGCCTCGAGCTTTGCCTGTACAGCGATATCGATATTCCACACAATCCACGAGGTCAGATCAAGCGACTCGGATTGCGAGCTGATTTGCTGAAGCAGGCGATAATAGTCGACACGATATTTAAGAATCAAGGAGGACATGCTGAACACACGTTGCGTCTCGTGGTACCCTTTTGACAGTACATAGTCCGAGATTGCCCTGGATATCCTGCCATTCCCGTCCTCGAACGGATGAATACAGAGGAACCAAAATGATACGATTGCACTCTTTACGAGTGGACTTTTCTCATTTTCCCCGTTGATGAACACGACGAGCCGTTCCATCTCCGCATCGACCCTCTGTGCGGTAAGACCCTCATAGATGATCTCTAGATCCTTGCCATTTCCTTTACCGATGTACACGGGACCTTGCCTATAACAGCCGATACCCCTTGGCTTGATTCCTGCCATCGCGGAAAAGAGAAGTGAATGCCATCGCTTGATTCTTGCTGTGGACATCTCCTCCAGATTCCCCGTCGCATCCAGGGCAATTCTTGAAATATCCTCGGCATACCGGTCGGTCTTGGCCCGTGTCTCCAAATGGATATCAAGCTGCTTGCAAATCGAGGAATATACCGAGTCATAGGAAATCTTCTCACCCTCGATCTCGAGACTTGACAGAACTTCTTCGGTGAGTGAACGGGCATGCATCCTGTTTCTCATATCCGGATCGATGATGCCGAACAGAATATCGGTAGCCTTTTTCTGCGCCACGTAGGTGCTGTAGTGCCTCTCGACCTCTTCAGCGTCATACGTATACGACGGCCAGTCGGGATTATTCCAAATATACGTCATGGTAATCGCTCCTTGGTTAATATCCCACATCTGGCGATAATAGTCCATCATTTTTGAAAGGGTAATCGAGTCAAACACCAAATGCATTCCATTTTTGAGGGATTAGCACCATTCGCTGCGGCACTCTGGTTGTCCAGGCATTTGGATTCGCAATTATGACGATCATACCCTATAGTGGTAGTGGCACTATCCACTGTCCGGAGGAATATCCATGGAGCCGCTGATCGTCTGCTACTCCCACTCGGGGAACAACAGAAGGCTGGCCACGCGGCTGCGAGGCCGCCTGGGATGCGATATTTTGCATATCGACGAACGGAGGAAACGCAAGACTCTGTCCATCCTGCTCGATTTCATCTTCAACCGGAACGCACGATTGTCGGACTACCGATTCACCGGCCGAAAACACGATGTCTTGGTCCTGGTCGCTCCCATCTGGGGCGGTAAACTGGCGGCTCCCATGCGGGAGTTTTTCGGGAAGGAACGGGATAACATACACAAGTATCTCCTGATAACCCTATGCAATGGGGTCGAGGGGCAAAAGGAAAAGCTCGAGGCGGAGCTGTCCTCGATTGTCGGCAAAGAGCCTGTCGGAACCACCAAATTATGGATGAAAGGTATCAATACCCGGGCAAGCCCTGGAAAGTGGAGGCTTCGCCTCCTTTCCCACCCAAAAGGGCGAGGTATGGATCCTTACGTTGCCTGCACTCGCTCGGGAGAGTGGACCATTGCATGGTCCCACTCCTCTCGCTTCGTTTGGCAATCAACCGGCTGTTGCCCGAAGACAAGCGGAACAAGGTGAAGCACACCTTCAACTATAGGGTGGACGACAGCGACCTGGATCGGTTCGAAGCCGAGCTGGACGCATTCGTCCGCGTGATAGACTACGCCCGTACCAGGTACGAAAATAAAGTTTTGTATGCAAAATGTAAAATCGGTACCAGGTACGTTCATGGTGACTGATATAAGTTCTCTCGGGTACCAATCGTCACTGAACCAACGAAGTACTCTTTCGGGGTATCAGACGAGACTGCAATTGGTAACGCTCCTGGGGAATGCCCCCGGTCACAATCATGTGCTTCAGCAATCCCACCCCCAGCAGACCCATCTCCTGCAACGGTTGCTCGAACGTTGAAATCGAAGGAGTCCAGAACCGCGAGAAATCCCGATTGTCGAAGCCCAACACCCGCACATCCTCGGGAACTGCAAGCCCCATCTCCTGCAGCGCGGTTATCGCCCCTGCAGCAATATAGTCGTTCTCGCAGAACAGACCATCGGTATGGGGAAAACGATCCATCTGCACATTGGCAGCCTCATACCCATGATCGAAATCATAGGAACCGTAGTTGCATGCATCGTCGTCGAGGAGCAGGCCAAGTTCGCGCACTCGCGTCGAGAAACCTTCCAAACGATCGCGTACAGACAGACGATCCTGTGGTCCACAGATGATTCCCGGATTCCGCATGCCACAACTGAACAGATGTTCAGCGGCCCGGTAGCCACCGGTTCGATTATCCGGAATCACCGAAACCATACCTGGAATCGACATGTTGATGGAAACCAATGGCAATCCGTTATTCACATCCTCAAATGGAAAATCTTGGCCGAATGGGATATGATGACAAAAGAGGATCCCCTCGACTTGATGACCCTTCAAGAATTCGTATGCCTTGCGATTGTCGTTGCCGAACTCGATGGCCGATACGAAGAACAATGAATATTCACCACCATTGAGCCCTTGCTCGATTCCACGTACAATCTGGTTTACGAAAGTCTCGGTGATATCCACAGCCAGGCATCCAAGGATACCGGACCGTTTGCCCTTGAGCCTGGAAGCGTTCCACGACGGGACATATCCGAGTACCTGGATAGCCTCCAGTACCCTCTTCCGGGTAGCCTCGCTGACGGGCCGCTTCCCATTCAACGTATGCGTTACCGTTGCAGGCGAAACCCCGGCATAGGAAGCGACATCGAGAATAGTGACCGGACTCCCCATCTTTCCTCCCTAGGCATTATCGAATAGAGAAACAATAGCATCAAAGCTGCAGTTGGTCAAAGATACTGTTGGCAATTTGCGCGTACGTACGGAACATCTCCACCTGTACGACCTCCGAATCGCCGGAAGTATCCGTATGGATCTGCGAATGGATGTGGGGTTCGATCGAGAACATCCCCTGATAGCCCCGCCCGTTCAAGTCCCGCATCAAGGCAAGGACATCGGCATTCCCCTCACCGGGATAGGTGTGCACCGCCTTTCCGGCCTCCCATCGGCAATCCTTGATATGAAAATGTTGGATATATGGCAAGGCAGCTCGATAGAATGCCCAATTCAGTTCCTTTGACCCGCCATGGCTTATCGTGTTTCCACTGTCAAACACTACCCGCAAAGCCGAAGAATCGATTGTCTCCAGAAGGTATCCCAGATTATCCGGTGATTCACTCGCCCAACCGTCACAGTTCTCCAGCAGGAGAGTAATCCCTTCATCCTCTGCGATTCGCGTAAGGATCCCGATCCTCCGAATCACTTCGTTCCGCCAATCCTTCTCCTCCCACTGTGCATTGGGATAGGACATTATCCGTATCAACGAGGTGTCCAAGGCGGACATGCGGGGAATAGCCCGCTTCAAATCGGCGAGGTCGATAGCAAAATCGGTGGTGATAGGCCGCGCCCAATTGGCTATGGCAGATGCAAAGCAGGAAGCGCGCATTCCCGCCTCCAGCATAGTTTTTTCCACCACCGCGAAGGCGGCATCATCCAAGGTGCAGATATTTATCCCATCGATGGACCGCAATTCAATACTGTTCCATCCCGCCTCCCTGGTGACTGCTATCTGTGCTTCCAAACGTGGACTCGCCTCATCGGCGAATCCGGTCATGCGCAATCTCTTATTGCCCATCGGTATGCTCCTTGCCATCCCAGTGGATTACAATCCCCAGATGTCTATCCTTGTCTTCCAATAACCAGCGGTAGGCTTTCCCAGCCTCTAAAGGCGTAATGTGGTCGGTCACGAGATAGCCGACCTTCAACTGTCGATTAGCAAGAGCTTCGATCACTCTCCGTCCGAACGATTGCCGACTCGGTTGTCCACCGAACAGAGGATAGCGGCTCTCATGTGCACCCACCAACGACACGCTTTTGCGATGGATGAGCTTATAAACGTCCAACTCCACCAAGCCCCGGGTGGAGCCAAGCAGAATCACCTCTCCTCCAGTATTCACCAACTGCAACGCTTGGGTCACCAAGGTCGGCAATCCGGTGGCTTCGACCACAGTGGAGACGCCACGCCCCTCCGTGAGTTGTTGGATAACTTTGCTCAGGTTTTCCTTTCCACTGTTGATACCCTGCAACCCACATGCATCGATTTGGGCCAAGCGGAAATCGGAAAGATCGGCTACAAACACTTTCCTACCCGTTTCCAGGGCAAACAGCTGGGCACAGAGGTTCCCCACGATTCCGGCTCCCAACACCAACACCGCACCGTCAGTGGAACAGGAGGCTGCAACTGCCGTATAGGCTATCTGGGCAAATCGGGTGAACAGCATGTCGTATATGTTTTCCTGTTTGGGAAGTGGATGGCACATATCCCTCGATATATCCACTATCGAATAGTCCGCATGAGTGCCATGGTGGAATACCATATCGCCTACGCGATATTCCGTGACGGCATCACCTGTCGAGACTACGTGCCCGATACTCGCATATCCCGGTTTGATGGGATATCGCGCCCAAGTTATCTCAGGATCGTTGAAACCGACATGAGATTTCGTAAAGAGTGCCAATTCCGTTCCTGGACTGATCAGCGAACAACAATTCTTCACCAACAATTCATCGCTTGCCAACAGACCGATCTTCCGTTCAAGCAACTCGATCCGATAAGCATCGGTGAACACCATCTCCTTAATTACAACTTCCATTTACACCCTCTCTCCGACGATATGCTCCGATGTCAGTGAAAACGATATTTCCTGACCTTCCCGTATGGTATCGGGATCGAACGAACCGATCACCCGCCCCTGTGGAGCGTATCCCGAAACCACACGAAACACCCGATCGTCCCCACTTGTAATTTCCGAACTGACTTTCTTGCATGATATGTGGTCACTTCCGACTGTTACTTTCCACTGGTTGGAGAGTCCACCGGCGAGTTCGGTCGTACCATCGTCCTCACGATACCAACTCTCCCGCTCGCCATCCACAGCAGGGAATACCAAGAAATCGACTTCTTCGAAGAGCGCTGTCGTGAGGTGCCCTACCTTCCGGGATGTGGGGATGGCACAACCGGCCATAGCGAACCATTGGTGAGATCCATCGCACGGAGTCCGGACTGTCACAGAATCTCCTCCATGGTAAAGTTCACCAGTATTGCCGTCATACCACATAACCCCCATGGGAAGGTACACCTTGGCTGTCTTCATCCCCGGCTCCGTAACCATGATTTTCAACACATGGTCGCCGAACAACATATTCACCTCATCTTCCGCAATGGACGGATCATCCGGGAACTCGAGTTTCAGCATCCGATCCAACGGTGCGCCGGTAAGAGCTGCCTGGATTGCACACTGGTAGATGTAGGGCATGAAACGATAATGCTCTTCGATCAATCGCTTGATCGCTGGTAGGGCCGAAGGATAGGACCACGGTTCGGTGGGATTCCCGTTCTCCCGC
>PGXU01000071.1 GCA_002839335.1 Spirochaetae bacterium HGW-Spirochaetae-4 | reverse complement strand
GGAGTGATGAACGCCTTCATCGACATTGAAATGCTTCATCAGCATTACAATCTAGTGGATATACTGGGCTATTACAACAAGCTCCATGCTGAACGCATTAGGCAAGATGGGATTGTGCTGGATCTCCGGTACAATAGTCTGTTTGGTTGAACCGCCGTATGCCGAACGGCACGTACGATGGTGTGAGAGGTTGGGGCCTAGCGGCCCCCGCCTACTCGATTTCATTCCGGCGTTCTCAACTGTACAGGAACGCCTCGATTTTCCCTGGGATTCCCTCGCTGGTTGTCTCCGGATGGTACGATTCGGGCAAAGCCTGCAACATCCATCTGCCATACTGCTTGTTCACCACCCGGCTGTCCAGGATCAATACGATACCACTATCCAAGGTATTGCGCAGCAACCTTCCGAATCCCTGCTTGAGCTTCATGGTCGCTTCCGGAAGGGCAAGCTTGAAGAACCCTCCCTTGCCGTCCTGGTCAAGCGATTCCTGACGCGCCCGGAATACCGGATCGGTCGGCACCCTGAACGGTAGTTTCACGATAATGACCATCCGCAAGGTCTCACCCGGCGCATCGACCCCCTCCCAGAACGAATCGGTCGCAAACAGCACGCTATCCTTGTCGTCTGTGAATCTCCTGAGCAAGTGGAACCGGTCCTCCTCCCCTTGCCGAAGCATGGTGATGCCCGCCTTCTGGATATCCGCAGCCAAATCGTTCGCCACCCGCAGCAGCATGGAATACGATGTGAACAGGACCAATGCGCCACCGCCCGAGGCAAATATGGCATCGCGGATTGTCTGGGTACAATAGGTGAAGAACGTCTCCGGTTCCTTTTCCGAGAATACCGGGGCATCCTCCGGAGTCAGCAACAACAACCGGCTCTTGAAATCGAACGGCGAATGGTGCACTGCCGTAAGGTAGTTCCTCGAAGTCTCCAACGGAAGCCCTATCCTCGAACCCCAATAGGAGAAATTGTCGTTGAGGTCCAAAGTGGCGCTGGTACACACCACAGTCTCGAGTCGGCTGAACATCGATTCCTGCAAAGACGATGCCACCGATAGCGGAGAAATATGTACCTTCACCCCCCGCGCACCTTTTCCGAACTCGACCGACTCGAACCAATGCACGTCCTCGGTCCAATTGTCCACATCCAAGAACTGAGCCAAGGCATTGGCACCGCTACGGATCCGTTTCACATGGACCGACAATTCGCGACCACGGTGCTCAAGTTCCTCGGGGATCTTCCCGTCCTCGAGCAACCTGTTCACCAAAAGTCCCAGCTGACCGGCATATTCCACGACAGCCTTGGCCAAACGGATGAAATCGCCCAACTGCGGCTTCATCTGTGGCTGGATCAAGAGGCTCATCGATTTGATCTTCTGCATCAGTCCGACCAGGTAGGTGTCCACATACCCGATCGACTCGCCGAGCAGGGAAATCACTCCCAGGATCTCTCCAGGCAAAGCCGGATCGGGAGCATAGGGGGCCAATTCCTCCACCAGGGCCTTGGAGCCCCGCCGTTGATGCGAGAGTCTTCCGATGGAACGCATCACATCGTAGCCACTGTAGGTTACGGTGAAGTAGTCGGTGGCATTCTTCTCGATATTGTGCGCCTCATCGATTATCAGTCGGTGGAACGAGGGAAGCACCGCCTCATCGCCATAATCGAGCTCATCGATCATGCGGGAGCGTGCATCGGTGAACAGCAGGTGGTGGTTGCTGATCAACAATCTCGCTTCGGAAGCCTTCTTACGTGATTTCATGAAGAAACAGTCCCGGGCATAGGAACAGCGGTATCCCAGGCACAAATCGGCATCGCTGCAGACCTCGGACCACAATTCCCCACGCAACTTGCCGGGAAAATCGGTCCTGAGACCGGTTTCCGTCCCGATACTCCATGCCACCAGCGCCCCAAGCTCACTCAACGGATCATGGGCCAGCAACGGCATCTCATCGGCCCGTTCCTCCAATCTGTGCAGGCACAGGTAATTGCTCCGCCCCATAACCAGGGCGACCGGACACGATGTCTCCAACAATGCGAACAATTGTACGATATCCTTGTCATACAGCTGTTTTTGCAAATTGATTGTGGATGTTGCGACCACAGTCCTGTCCTCGGGATGCTCCAAGGCCCAGAAGAGCGCCGGAACAAGATACGCGAAGGATTTTCCGATTCCTGTCCCGGCCTCTATGGCCGCAATCGCATCTTCCCGGTATGCCCGCATGACCAGCAATGCCATTTCCAGCTGGCCGTCGCGATACTCATACCCCATGAACCGTTTCGATAGGACGCCATCGGCATCGAATACCCGATAAATATCATTCGTCTCCAAGCTTGTATTCCTGTACTTTCCGATGCAACGTCTTGCGGGCGAGTCCGAGCATGTCGGCCGCCTTCGACTTGTTTCCACCGCAACTGGCAATGGTAGCCAGTATCAAGGCCTTCTCGGCCTGGTCCATGGTCGTCCCCACAGGTATGACCACCCTCTCCTCAGAACTCGCATTGCGCACATTCGCGGGCAGGTCATCCAGATCGATGATCGTATTGGAGGCAAGCACGACGGTACTTTCGACGCAGTTGCCCAATTCCCTGATATTTCCCGGCCAATTGTAGGCAAGCATCGCGGCTTTCGCACGTGTCGAAAACCCTTCCACCTGGCGTTTGTTCCGTTCGTTGTACATCTCGAGGAAGTGGGCCATCAAAAGCGGTATGTCTTCCCTACGTTCCCGCAATGGAGGAACCTCCAGATGGATGACATTCAGCCTGTAGTAGAGGTCTTCCCGGAACCTTCCCGCTTCGACTTCCACCATAAGGTCCCTATTCGTTGCCGCCACCAACCTCACGTCGACCGTCAACGTCTTTTCACTGCCGAGACGTTCGAATTGCCTTTCCTGCAGGACACGCAACAATTTCACCTGGGTCGACAGGCTGATCTCCCCGATCTCGTCAAGGAACAGGGTCCCTCCATGAGCCAGTTCGAAACGACCTTTCCTCGCGGAGACCGCACCACTGAACGCACCCTTCTCATGCCCGAACAACTCGTCTTCGAGCAAGGTTTCGGCGAACGAGGCACAACTCACCTTGATGAACGGACCGTTGGACCTGCTGGACAGCTGGTGCAGCGCATCGGCCACCAATTCCTTTCCGACACCGCTTTCACCGGTGACCAGGACGCTTGCGGTCGCATCGGCGACTTGACGCACGGTATCCATAAGGCGTGACATGCGCTCGCTTTTTCCTATGATCTTGTTGTATCCGCTGTGGCGCTTCAGTTCCGCCAGTTCCTTCTTCAACGCGGCGTTCTGGTCATAGAGGTCGAGATTGCTGAATGCCCGTCTGATCAACAGGAACAGCCGGTCGAGATTCAATGGTTTTGTCATGAAGTCGACCGCTCCGTTGCGCATGGCCTCGACCGCCGACTCGATTGTCCCGTGTCCGGTCAGGATAACCACCGGCATCATCGGGTACGAGGAGGAAACCCGCTTGAGGAGCTCCTGCCCATTCATGCCCGGCATGCGAAGGTCGGTGAGCAATAGGTCGACATTGTTGGAGGTGATCAGGTTCCAGGCTTCCTCACCATCCGAAGCCAACAGGACGGTATACCCCTCGTCTTCCAATGCGATTTGCAATCCATTGCGGATATTCTTCTCATCATCTGCAATCAGTATAGTCCTATGCATCACGCTGGGCAGCCTCCAAAGCCAATCGTTCCGAAGTGGGAACCGGCAAAGTTATGGTGAATGAAGTCCCCACGCCACTCTTGGAGGATACGGATATCTCCCCCTTGTGTTCCTTGACAACCTTGAACACCATGGTGAGGCCTAGCCCCGAACCCGAGGCTTTCGTAGTGAAATAGGGTTCGAAAATCTTCGACAGGGTCGCATCGTCCATTCCGGTACCGGTGTCGGTAATCGTCAATACCACAGAATCGCCAGCCAGCTTGGTGGTTACCGTCAGGGTTCCCCCACGGGTCTCCATCGCATTCATGGCATTCTTGATGATGTTGAGCAACGCTTGTTTCATAAGATTCTCATCGATCCGCAGTTTGGGCAAGAATTCCCCCAACTGCCGGTTGACGGAAATCTTGTGTTCGGAAAGTTCGTAACTCACGAAATTGCAGACATCATCGACAATCCTGTTGAGATTCTCCAACCTGAGGTGGACATCCATGGGACGCACCGCGAACAGAAAGTCCACGACAATGCTATTGAGCCGTTCGATCTCCTCATCGATCACATCGAGATATCTGGAGGCATCGTCCAAGGTCAGGCTCTTCTTGCGTTGGAACGCCTTCCCCAACAATTGGAGATGGATGCCGATCGAAGCAAGCGGATTCTTTATCTCGTGGGCGACTCCCGCCGCAACAGTTGTCAAGGAAGCGAGGCTCTCCGACCGATGCAGCTTGGCTTCCTGCCGTTTTGCTTCCGAAACATCCCTGACGATAAAGAGGAAACGCTTTCCGTTGTCCTGGTGGAACACCGGATCGAGATCACTGACAAAGGAAGATCCCCCGATCCAGATTGTCCTGACCCACTCTCCCCGCTGGAAATGGAACTCGTGTTCGATTTCCTGCTTGTCGGTTATCTGGTCTATCGCTCCCAACATGAAATTGGCAACGTCCTGGTCGGCAAGCACGTACCGCAAACTGGTACCTTCGGTCAATTGCCGGGACAACGGCAACAATCGCTTGACCTCATCGTTGCAGGTGAGCACCCGCCCGAATCCGTTGGTGACGACCACACCAAGGTCAATCTTTTGCAGGACCTTGCCCAACAATTCATTCTCCGAGGCTTGGTATCGCACCAAAGTCTTGATTTCATCGGTACTGAGTTTCTCTATCTTGTTGAATGCTCGGCGAATGAAATTGTTCATCTTACTTCCAACAGCCGGTAATGAAGCGATTCGACAAGCAGCTTCCTGCTCTGGTTGAACACCGATGCCTTTTGCTCGGCTTCCCCGACTATGGATACCAAGCGAGAGGCTTCCCTGTCGGTCAACGCCCCTTCCAAAAACCGTTGTCTCACAATGGTTTGGAGTTCCTTGAGAAAGTACTCAAGCCGAATCGGTTCGTCAAGCTCATCACAGAGGACATCGAGCTGCTCACGTGGCAAGACCTTCTTTTCAAGGAGGCTCTGTACGAACATGACACCTTGGGCGGTTATCTGTTTGCAGGGAACGCCGGATCGTTCGAGCATATACTCCTCGAGGTTCCTGTACTTCGCTCCATCGGCAAAAAAAACCGTTGAGAGCAGCAGGTTCTTCTCCTCTTCGCTGAAGGGACGGACGTGATGCCGTTGCAACCGGGAGAGGATCGTCGGCAACAGTCGCGCAGGATATTCGCTGATCAGCATGACAAAGGTGTGCTCGGGTGGTTCCTCCAACAGTTTCAGCAGACTGTTCCGGGCCCCCTCGTTGCTTTGCTCGACACCTTCGAGGATTATGAAGCGGGGGACATTGCCGAAACTGGTCTGCATGGTCCATTCCTGCAAGGAACGCACCTGACCGATAGACAACGTCACCGTCCGTTTGAATTGGGCATACAGCGGTTTCAATACCGATCGTACCATTTCGGCAAGCCGGGGAAAATCCCCAGGGGATGCCGACTCGATCTCCATCAACGCCTCGTCGACATTCGAGGCGGCATCGAAGGCGCTGGATCCTTTCTGGTCGGCACTCTCGAGCAACGCCCCGTGGTATTGCAACAGCATGATGCGTATGGTCCGCACCAACTGGTGCAGGGACTCCTCGGTACGGAGTTCCGCGAAGTTCACAAGAGCTGCCTCGATGCGGCTCTTATGGTCGCGCGTACCGACGACGACGACATTGGACATGCCATAGGTAGCGAATTGTTTGCAGGAGGCACACGTGCACCAACCGGACCCGTCGTTTTGACATGACAGTACCCGAGCGGTCTCCATGGCAAGGGTCAACCTTCCGCCATATCGGGGACCGGAGAACAGTATCGCTTGCGGAAATACCTGTGCCGCTATCTGTTGGGACAAGAGTGTAGCCGATTCCTTACGATACGGCATAAGAGCTTCGAACATCTATAACAATCCTTTTACCAATTCTAGTCCCTTAGGAGTCAACGGCCTAATGAACCGCGAGGTTATGACGCTTGGGTCGAGATATGCATCCAGGTTGACCACGTTCTGCATTTCGAGCAGGTAGACGATGAAGGCAACCACGACCACCACTTCGACGACACCTAGTGCCATTCCCAAAAGACGGTCCAGCCAATCCAGTCGCATGGCGTCGAGTGTACGGTCCAGCAATGAGCCGACCATCATCATCAATACATATCCGATAATAAAGAAAACAATGAATGCAATCAATGTCGACCAGAGTATCGGCAAGTCGAAGGTCTCCGCCACCAGGGATGCTCCAAGACGGGCAAAGACCAATGCGACGACAAAGCCGACCAGAAATCCCGCACGCGAGGAGAATTCCATCGCGAATCCACGCACAGCACCGACAACCGCTGCCAGAAACGCGACAACCACAATCAACACATCGACGATATTGAACACATACGGTCCGAGAGCAAATCCCCACTCTGCCATGTCAGCATCTCCTCTTTTTCGTTCCTTCTGCCGTCTGGAGGATGACTCCCGCGATTTTTCCCGCAGGGTCCTCCGCACGCAAAGGAATCATTTTTTCAACCATACTACTGCGCACTATATCATGGGAAATCAAATTCCTCACGACTGAAACCAAATCTTCACCGCAAATTTCCGGTCCATCCAACACTTCGGCCGCTCCGACAGCCTTCAGCCGCCTGGCATTTTCCATCTGGTCACCCCGAGAAGCCCGGCTTCCCAGCGGAATCAACACCATGGGAAGTTCCATTTCCAGATAATCTGCCAGTGCTGTGGCTCCGGAACGCGAAACCACCACCGTAGCGGCAGCCAGGATATCCTCCAAGCCATCGGCGATGAACGGTACCGCATGGTATCCGTCCCTGGTGATCGGACGGAAGGTCTTTTCCCCAGTCTGATGCACCACCGCGCCAAGCTCCACCAGCTCGTCGAGCTTGTCCCATACCAGGTTGTTGATCTGCAACGCCCCTTGGCTTCCGCCGAGCACAACGACAACAGGAATCCCGGGAGGAATACCGAATGCTTGGCGCCCCCTGTCGGCATCTGCCCGTGTTCGGCATAGGCGTGAGGGAACCCCGGTACAGACCGTCTTGGTGCGAAGCTTCCGAGGGAATGTTGTGCTCGCCTCGGCGAAAGGAATGCACACCGCTTGCACGAAATGTGCGTTTATCTTCGTAGCCAATCCGGGAATCGCATCCGATTCATGGGTAACCGCCGGAATCCGAAGTATCCTCGCGGCCAATACCGGCGGTACCGAGACGTACCCGCCCTTGGAAAAGAGTATATCGGGCCGTTCCCTCTTAAGGATTGCCAACGATTGGAAAAATCCGACCACTACACCCACAAGGTCCGGAAACAGGCGCCAGGAGAGGTAACGACGCAATTTCCCCGACTTGATTTCCAGATAGGTTATCCCCGCCCCCTCGACCCAATTCCGTTCGGATTGCAATCCGCTACCTATCCAAAACCGTTCGTACCGGTCGCCGCCCGGGTGAAGTATCTCCGCAAGTTTTTCGTCTACGGCAAATGCGGGAAACACATGGCCTCCGGTTCCCCCACCAGTGAAACAGACTTTCACATGCACGCTCCTTGGGATGTTACAGATCACTAGCACAGTCTATATGAAGGCGATATACACTCGCAATCATTATTGTTATACTTTATGGAGCAAATTCATGTGATATAGAGGACTTTCCATGGCAAAAAGCCTTATGCACCGATTGTTCGGAACGAAACAGGAAAAAGATATAAAACGTCTGGCACCCATTGTCGAAATGGTCAATGCACAAGCCGAATGGGCCAAAGGCTTTGACGATGCACAATTTCCGGCAGTCACATCGGAATTGAAAAACCGTGTCCAATCGGGTGAACCGCTGGACAAGATACTCCCGCAGGCCTTCGCATTGGCTCGGGAAGCGGCCGACCGCGTGCTGCATGAACGTCACTACGATGAACAGATCATGGGCGCCGTGGTCTTGCATGAAGGCAGCATCCTTGAAATGAAAACCGGTGAAGGAAAGACCCTGACCTGTGTTCCGGCAGCCTATCTCAATGCATTGGAAGGGAAAGGTGTCCATATCGTCACGGTGAACGACTATCTGGCGAAACGTGACTCCGAATGGATGGGACCCATCTACAAATTCCTTGGTCTGACAGTCGGCAGCATCGTCAGCGATATAGACAACGAGGCACGTAGGCTTGCCTACGCATGCGATATCACCTATGGCACGAACAACGAGTTCGGGTTCGACTACCTGCGCGACAATATGAAATGGGATGCCAGGGAAAAGATCCAGCCGATGCACCACTACTGTATCGTCGATGAAATCGACTCGATCCTTATCGATGAGGCACGTACCCCATTGATCATCAGCGGACAAGCCGCGGACGACACGTTGAAGATCCGTGCGGCCAACACCATAGTCCACGCCCTCGTGGAATGCAAGCGTGATCCCCAAAGCGGGGATTATCCCGATGATGTCGAAGGTGATTTCCAGGTCGACGAGAAGCAGAAACGGGTGACATTCACCAATCAGGGCCTTACTGCGATAGAGGCACTCCTGCAGAAGAACAGGATAATCACAGGGTCCCTGTACGAGGGAGAGAATTTCGAATTCGTCCATTACATGACCCAGGCGATGAAAGCCCATGTCCTGTTCCATAAGGATGTCGATTATGTTGTCGCGGACAAGAAAGTCGAGATTGTCGACGAGTTCACTGGACGAGTCCTCCATGGCCGCCGCTATAGCGACGGATTGCATCAGGCGATCGAAGCGAAGGAAGGAATCCGTGTGGAGGTACAGAACAAGACCCTCGCCACCATCACATTCCAGAACTTCTTCCGCATGTACGACAAGATCTCGGGCATGACGGGAACCGCCGACACCGAAGCACCGGAATTCCAAAAGATATACAATCTGGATGTTGTGGTGATTCCAACCCATCTTCCAGTGGTTCGGAAAGATATGCAGGACCTGGTGTATTTGAACGAAGAATACAAGTTGGCTGCGATATGCAGCGAGATCGAAGCGGTCCACGCAACCGGGCAACCGATCCTGGTCGGTACGGTCTCGATCGAGAAATCGGAGATCCTGTCGGCCATGCTCAAACGTCGGGGAATTCGGCATGAAGTATTGAACGCGAAGAACCACGCGCGGGAAGCGATGATCATCGAGGATGCGGGCGCAAAGAATGCGGTGACCATCGCGACGAACATGGCTGGCCGTGGAACCGATATCAAGCTCGGCGGATCGCTCGATGCCCGTGTCCGTGCCGTTTGCGGATCGGACGCCTCCCCCGAAGAATACCAGGCGGCGAAAACCAAGGTCTATGCCCAATGGAAAGCCGATTATGACGAAGTGAAATCCCTTGGCGGCCTGTATATCCTTGGTACCGAACGACATGAATCAAGGCGTATCGACAACCAGTTGCGTGGTCGTTCCGGTCGTCAGGGAGACCCCGGTGCCTCCCGTTTCTTCCTGTCGCTCGACGACACGCTCATGCGTCTGTTCGCAAAGGAATCGGTTAGGAATATGCTTGGAAAGATCGGCATGGGAGCCGAACCGATTGAACACACCATGGTGAGCCGGGCAATCGAGAAGGCGCAGATGAAGGTTGAGGAGCAGAACTTCGAGATCAGAAAACATCTGCTCGAATACGACGACGTCCTCAATGAGCAGAGGAACTATCTCTACTCGCAACGCGACGCCATCCTGCTGGCTGAGAATCTGATCGAACGGGGTCTCGAATCCTGTAAGGATATCGTTTCCGAAATCATCGCCTCGCTCGACTATTCCGAAAAGGATGCTCCGAAGACGCTCGTACTGCTGAAGGAAGCCATGGAAGTGCGCTTCCATTACGCACCGGATGTTACCGAGAACGAGATACAAGGGCTTGGCAAGGAACAGTTGGAGGCGGTTGTATTCGATGCTGTGAAACGACATATCGAGGAAAAGATCGCACTCACTGGCGTGAAGCCATTCAACGATTTCCTTCGGTTCCAGTATTTGCGTCAGATAGACCAGCATTGGCAGGACCATCTCGACCAGTTGGAAGCGCTTCGCGAGGCAGTCTATTTGCGGACCTATGCCCAGAAGAATCCCTTGCTCGAATACAAGCTGGAAGGTTTCGATATCTTCGATACCATGATCGGTGAGATCCGGAATTATATCGCCGTGCTTATGGTCAGGGTTAAGATCCAGAGTTCGGACGCCAGGGAACAACGTCGCCAACCAATCGCTGGAAAAGTAGTCGAATCCCATGGCGGAGTATCAGCTTTCGCCGCTGGAGGAAACCCAGCGCGGATGCAAGGATCACAACCGGGCCAAGGTGCTGTACAGATCCGCAGGACAACGGCCAAAGTCGGACGCAACGAACCTTGCCCTTGTGGCAGCGGCAAGAAATTCAAGCATTGCCACGGTCGAAACGAATAGGTATCCAATAGGGATTGGGTTCCGCAGACTTCTAGAAGAAGTTTGCGGGATTGAGTGCCGTTCCTTCTTGTTCGATAGAGAAGTAGAGGGCATTGCGGCCGATCGTGCCACTGTTACCCAGTGTTCCCACAAGTCCACCCTGCTTGACCTGGTCCCCTACCTTCACGGATATCTGGTCCAGGTGGGCGTACGTTGTCTTATACCCGTTCTCATGCGAGAGCACGACGAACCGGCCCATGCCATCGGGCACATTGCCTGCATCGACAACAACACCGGTACCCGAGGCGGTCACCTCTGTTCCGACCGGGCCTTCTATCCAAATTCCCTGCAACACTACGATCTCTTCGGAAGTACCGTACACGACAGTCTGTCCGTACAATCCGGTGATCCGTCCAGCCGCAGGCCGGACAAAACGGTCATATGAGGCCAACGATCCGTCATCGTCGACTTCGGCACTCGGGATAAACAGCTTTTGGCCGGGAAAAATGACTTCCGACCGCAAGGCGTTGATCTCCTGCAAGGTTTTCCATCCGAGAGTAGGATTGAAGCGGTTGGTAATAATCGAAAGCGAATCACCCGATTGCACCGTATACAGCTGGCCATTGCGGTCGGGAATACGCAACACCACGCCAGGTTTTATGGCGGAAAGGTTCTTGATGGCATTGACGCTGAGAATCGTTTCCTTCGAAACACCATAGGCCTCCGACAAGCTGTCCAAGGTCTCCGACTCCTGGACCGTATGTTCCACGTACCAGACGGTGCGGGATGCGGCGGTCGGGGTGGCGGTCCGCGCCGGAGTCGGGGTCTCTATGCTCGTCGTACCCGTTCTGGTCAGGTTGGTCGCGGCCAATGTGTCGGCAGGGTTCGCATCGGCTGACACGGGGGTCTGCCCCACCGGTTCGCTTTGTGAAGCCGGCCCTTTCGGAACCTCGACAGGTTCGACCACCATGGGGTTGTTCGCGACCGTTGCCGGTTGCTCCGTGGACGAGAAGTACATCAACCAAAGGGCGATGACTCCGACACACAACAAAACGCCGACAATCACGACCGTGACAATGATACGCAGGCTCTTCTTGTCCATACGTTCATTCCCCTGCCGTCTCGATCCGCCGACACGTCCCATGTCATCGTAACTGTTCTTGTCCCTGTAGCTCATGAATCCCACCTGCTCTCGACAATGATGCTGTTACATATTACTATATTTGGACCATGGTATCCAGAGAAAAACGCAGGCTTTCTCTTTTGCTCTATAGTATCACCGCAATTGTTGCGTTGACCATTTTGTTACGGATATTCTGGGTAGCGGTCATCACAGGAAATACAGCGGGAGACTATAGCGATCCGCAGGTCTCGACCCGGATCGTACGGGGGACCATCACAGATACCAATGGCCGGCTGCTAGCCATGGAAACCCCCTATTACGCATGTGCATTGCTGCTTCGCCAAGTGCCCGACTTGCAGGCAACAGCGCGCATACTTGGTCCGTTGCTCTCTGTGGATCCGCAGACCATCGTACAGGAGGCTTCCGAGAATTCGCTCTACTATCTGGTCAAGCGGAGACTCGGTGATACCGAGTACGAACAGGTTTCCGCGCTCATCCAGGACAAGAAGTTGCCTGGTGTCATCCTGGAAAAACGGTATGGTCGGCTTTTTCCCCAACATTTCCATGCGGCGCAAGTCGTGGGTTTCACCAACACGGAAAACCGTGGCATCGAAGGTCTGGAGCTTGCCTACGAACAACTGCTCTCCCCGTACCCTGAAATCGGCACGTCACTATCATATGGAAACACCATTGCCCTCACGTTGGATTTGGACCTGCAGTACCTACTCGATACCCAGGTGGTGGCGATAGACAGGGAACATTATCCAGACAGTATCGTCGGGATCATCATGGGAGCCGATACGGGAGAAATCCTCGCGGCAACCACATTCCCGTGGTATGACCCCAACCTCTACCAGGAATCGGAACCGGAGCAACGGCAAAACCGGGTAGTCACCTCCATGTACGAACCCGGGTCGGTATTCAAGATATTCTCGTTGGCCGCTGAGCTTGCGGCCGGACAAGCCGACTTTACCCAACCGTTCCATTGTGACGGATCCTATACGTTCACCATGCCGAACGGTTCGGAAACGACGATCAACTGCGTTTCTCCCCATGGGACGATCACACCCGAGACCATGCTCAAATATTCCTGCAACGGAGCCGTCGCGCATTGGGCATTGCAAACGGATGACGAGCTCTTCCGAAAGACGATCACCGACTTGGGCTTCGGATCCGTATGGAAAACCGGCATGCCCGGAACCATCGGGGGTCTCGTGAGCAGAGTCGACGCCTGGTCCGGCAGGACGAAAGCCACCATGTCCTTTGGGCAGGAGCTGGGAGTCACCGCGCTGCAATTGGCGACCGCCGCGACCGCAATCGCAAACCAAGGCACACTCATGTCTCCATATATCGTAGAATCCATTGTGGATCATACCGGGACACTACTGCATAAGGGGGAGCCGACTGTCGCCAATACGAACGTCTTCGATGCGAAGGTGGCGAGCACGATTCTTTCGGGAATGGTGGAGGCTACCCGGGCAGGAGGTACCGCGACGCGTACAGCGGTCGAAGGTGTGCTGGTGGCGGCAAAAACAGGTACGGCACAGATCGCGGATCCCACGACCGGCTCGTATGGTGCCGACACATTCCTAGCCAGTACGTTGGCGATCGTACCAGCCGACAACCCCAAGTATATCATCTATATCGGCGTGGCAAATCCCACCGGAGCAACGATATGGGGGAGCAATATCGCAGCTCCTGCGATCGGATCGATCATTGCCGACATGGTGAGGCAAGGAAAACTTGTCTCGGACAGTATGGAACACATCAAGCTTCCAGCTGGGGTCCCTCTACCGGAATAGGCCCGACCTGATTGACCCAGAGGTTTCCAAAATCGAGGGTAAACCCTTTCAGTTGGCCCAGCATGGTCGAAGCGGAGGCCTTGTGGATATCTTTCGGGACACGCTGCCCGTCGGTGAAGAAGAGTATAGGCATTTGCCGTTGATGGCATACGCTCAAGACATTCCCTATCGACTCCGTCTCATCCATTTTTGTCACGATGATGCTGGACAGTCCGAACGAAGCATACTGGTCGATCGAACGAGCCACATCCTGTGATTTCATGGCCCCGGAAATCGCCAGGAAAAATCCGCAGTCGTCCCGATTCGGAACCGAAAGCAATGCCTTCATCTTTACCGCAAGATCCTTGTCCCTGGGACTTTTTCCAATGGTGTCCACCAATATCAGATCTGCTGCCGAAGCCGAGTCCAAAGCCCGATAGAACTCCTCCTCGTTCGACACCTTGTCCACCGAGATCCCCAACGAATTTCCAAATGCGTTCAGTTGCTCGAACGCGCCGACCCTGAACGAATCGATCGTGATCATATGTACCGAACGCTGATATTCGGGAAGTTGTTGCAACCCATAGAGTGCTGCTATCTTTGCGATTGTCGTGGTTTTTCCGACTCCGGTGGGTCCAAGGAGGACAAAGATCCTCGGAGGATGCAACTGGGTACCGTGGTCTATCCGAACCAATGAAACGATTTTATCGACAACCATGAGCTCGAATTCTTCGATCGAAAGATCTTCTTCTGGTGATTCCTCCAACGATGTTTTCAACAAGCCCAGGGCTTCCCCTGTGAAGGCGTCGGAAAAATCATTCGCGACCAGCAATTCCTTCGCATGGGCAAGCAGCTTTTCATGCCGGGGACTCTCTTCTGGTGACGCGGAAGGCATATCCGACGGCATTTCGTTCACAACGTGCTCCCGAGCCGGTTCTTCCACCACTTCAGGGACTATCGGCTCCGGTTTGACTTCCTTTGTCGGGGAAGGTTCCATTACGATCGGTTCCTCGGCCTTGAGTGGATCGGCAAGATAACAGGTCAACTCGACATGGGTACGTTTCCCCATCCAAAGGAACCCTCCACGAGCCATCACATCGCGTCTGCTATGGATACGTAATGCCGGCCCGTAATGTTCACGGGCCTTGCGTACAGCCTCTTCGAAGTCTTTCGCGACGATAGTGATGTATTTCATGGACACCTACCCTCCACCAGAATTTCCACTACAGGATATATCTGCTCAAATCCTCGTTCTCCAGTATACTGGAAAGTCGCTCGTCAACATAGGCTTCATTTATTTCAATCGTCTGTCCACCCATGTCGGAGGCATTGAAGGAAATGTCCTCCAGCAGTCGTTCCATGATGGTATAGAGTCTTCTGGCCCCGATATTCTCGGTGTTCGAGTTGACCGAGTAGGCAATGTGGCTTATCCGTTCCATAGCCTCTTCTGTAAAGACCAGATTCACATCCTCGGTCTCCATGAGCGCGATATACTGCTTGATTATCGCATTCTCCGGCTCCTGGAGGATCCTAAGGAAGTCTTCGCTGGTCAGTTCGTTCAATTCAACACGCAACGGGAATCTGCCCTGCAATTCGGGAATGAGATCGCTCGGTTTCGAGACGTGGAAAGCCCCTGCCGCGATAAAAAGGATATGCGTAGTATCGATTATCCCCCATTTGGTGCTTACTTTGCTTCCCTCGACTATCGGCAGTATGTCCCGTTGGACACCTTCCCTCGATACATCCGGTCCGCTATGTCCGCCCCTGTTGCCAGCGACCTTGTCGATCTCGTCGATGAAGATTATCCCCATCTGCTCGACTCGTTCCTTCGCTATCTCGACAACCTGCTCCTGGTCCACACTCCGCTCGGTCTCTTCCTCGGTCAATAGTTCACGTGCCCGTCGAATGGGAACCTTCCGCTTCTTGCCTTTTCCTCCGAAAATGCTTCCGAGACTCTGGATCGTATTCTCCAGATCCTCAAGATTGCCTCCGGCAAGCAGTTCCACACCTTGCGCGGCAGGTTTGCCATGCACGGTTATCTCAACTTCCCGATCCTCGAACCGACCTTCCGCCAAAAATTGCCTGAACTTCTCCCGTGTTGTCTTCGTCGCATCCGCCAATGCCGTGGAATCCGATGTCGTGGTCTGATTTTTAGGCGCCGACTCGCTGGGAAGCAGCAGATCCAACAGGCGTTCCTCAACCTGCTGCTCCACTTGGGCCTTACGCAATTCGGCAAGTTCCTTTTTCGTCATTTGCACCGCGGTCCCCATCAGGTCCCGGACCATGGACTCGACATCGCGACCGACATACCCGACTTCGGTATATTTGGTGGCTTCGACCTTGATGAACGGTGTATTGGCAAGTTTCGCGATCCGACGGGCGATCTCGGTCTTTCCGACGCCCGTAGGTCCAATCATAATGATGTTTTTCGGCGAAACTTCGTCGCGCATCGCCTCGGGAAGCCGTTTTCTCCGTGTCCTGTTGCGCAACGCGACAGCGACAGTCCGTTTGGCATCACGCTGTCCGATAATATATTTATCCAATTCCAGCACTATTTCGGCGGGTGTCATTTCATCTAATTTCATATGAACTCCTACAGATATTCGACAAGTATGGACTTGTTCGTGTAGACGCAGATATCGCTGGCGATTTCCAAGGACTTCCTCGCAATGACTTCCGCCGGAAAATCCGAGCAGTCCAGATATGCCCGGGCCGCGGCCAAGGCGTAGTTGCCTCCCGAACCGATCGCGATCACATCGTGTTCCGGTTCGATAACATCCCCCATGCCACTGATAAGGAACGTTTTGGTGGAATCGGCCACCAATAGCATTGCCTCCAATTTGCGGAGATTCCGGTCCATCCGCCATTCTTTCGCCATCTCAACAGCAGCACGGGTGAGGTCCCCATGGTATTCCTTGAGTTTCTTCTCTATGACTTCATATAGGGTGAAGGCATCGGCTGTGGCTCCCGCAAACCCGGACAGGACTTTCCCATCCATCATGCGACGGACTTTCCGTGCATTTCCCTTGAGTATCGCATCGCCTGCAGTGACTTGGCCGTCACCGGCTATCGCCACATGACCGTCCCTTCTCACTGCTACTATGGTCGTTCCTCTGATTTCCATTTCTTTTTCCTTCCATGCGGATGACTGTGTTCATACACGGACCGCAACCGTTCTTTCGTAACGTGCGTGTATATCTGCGTTGTCGAGATCGAAGCATGCCCCAACAGTTCCTGGACAATCCGGATTCCAGAATCGTTGTCCAACAGGTGCGTGGCAAACGAATGCAAAACCGGCCGTTGCCCGGCTTGCTCATGACCGCGTGTCGGATTCAGATCAGCCCATACAATATCGCCTCTCAGTATTCTGGCCATTGCCTCACCTCGATTGACATGCCCTCCTCTGCCATGGCTTGCTCGAATCCTTGATCAAGTTTCGCACATTCCCGCGCCAACCGGCTGCGTTCCAGTCGGGCCAGTTTTTCGCTCACTGCTTCCTGAATCGCACGGCTGCGGT
>PGXU01000070.1 GCA_002839335.1 Spirochaetae bacterium HGW-Spirochaetae-4 | reverse complement strand
ATTCCGAGGGGAATAGGAATTTTTTCATCGATCAGACATCACATCCATCCTTTGGGGTAGTCGACCTGTTCGACAATTCCACGTTCTGGGGCGACTCGGATGATTATGATGATGAGACTGTTCTCGTTACTGTTGCCAGTGCAGCCTTGGCTGGAGGAACCGAAGACGCTTCGATGGATCCATTTTCGTTTACAAGGGACGAGACGTTGGTACTGAATATCGATATCATCGATACCTTCAACTTCTGGGAGGTGACAGGTTCCGACTACGAAAACGGCAAGTTGGATCTCGGACCGTCGTACGATGAGATTCCGATTGGAGAAGGAACTGTTGAACTGTATGGCGACAAGGGCTTCCATCCGTTTATGCCCGAGTTCACATTGACGCCTATATCGTGACCCCAAGGACAAGGGTATCGAATTTTGCGTTTACTACTCTCGCACGAAGTGGAGCGATACGAGATACTTCGTGTAGTCCAGTCCCATCTTCATGTCTTCATAGGTGTCCCGCTCGTAGGACAGGTCATGGTCCGTGGTTATCCATTGCGGGTTGCATGCCAGGATCTTGGGCATAAGCGCGGGATAGTTCATGATTCCGTAGCCCGAGGGTCTGAACTCGAAGAAGTTGTACTTCTGCCCGCCACGATTGTTCCCAAGGGGGAAGGGTGATTCCAGCAGTACCGGGGCTGCCGCAAAGTAATCCTTCAGGTGGATGATCGGGCACCGGGATGCATATTTGTCGAGGTACCGGGAGGGGTCTCCGCCACCAAGCGCAATCCAACCAAGGTCGGGTTGGAATTTCAGAAGTTCCGGGTCCGTGCTGTCCAGGATGATATCCAGCATGGGCACGTCGTTTACCTTGGTCATGAGATCATATCCATGGTTGTGATACAGCAGTTGTACACCATGCCCTTTGCATACGCGGGATATCCGTTCAATTTCGGCGATCGCCTTTGGAAAGGACCGCGTTCCGGGCAGAAGGTGAGACGGAATGTTGTCGATGGTCAGATAGTTCGCACCCAAGGCTGTACGACGGGTGATAACGTTGACCGTGTCTTGCGAGAACTCCTCGTAATGGATATGGTCGCAGGTGATCTCGAGTTTGCTCTCCTTGCAGAAACCGAGGATTGCATTGCTGTCCAACCCAAACATGCCATACAGTTCCAGGCCGTCGAACCCGATACCCGCAAGCCGCTGCATGATATGTCCGAGCTGGGAGTGGCATATATCGCGGAAAAGAAAGGTCGGGGAAGCAAATTTACACATGTTTTTCATAATTTTGTCTCTTTTGTCCAAGGTTGTTCTACAAGTGATGGATGCTTTAGTTGTACTACAACTCAAAAGCATATTACGGTCAATTTGGATAACCCGTCAAGAAAAAACGGCGAAAAATGGGTTAAAAAATTTGTTGACACCCAAATATATGTGTGTTTCAATGTGGTAGACATAAATTGTTCTACAAGTGCGACTAGTTTACCTTGCACAATTTGAAGCAGGATTTGGGGAAATCGCATGAGTTGTAGAACAATTCAATTTATCAGGAGGAAGATAATGAAAAGGATCTCGGTGTTTTTACTGGTGTTGGTAATGGTTCTGAGTTTTGTAGGGGCGGCCGGTTCAGCGGAGAAGGGTGCTGCCGAAGACGGTCCCTATATTGGTTTTACGATTTTTGACTATACCAATACATTCGTGGGTTACATCCGCAATGGTGTCAACTATCACATGGGCGAACAGTATCCAGGACTTGAATTCATGATGGTCAACGGCGAAAACGATCAGGCGACCCAGACTGAGCGTATCGATACGATGATCAACAAGGGTGTCGATGTTCTCGCGGTCAACCCGGTCGATACTTCAGCCGGTGAGACTATCGTTGCCAAAGCCAAGGCAGCTGACATCCCCATCGTATTCTTCAACAGGATGCCTACCCTTGAGGTGCTCAACAGCTATGACAAGGCTTGGTATGTCGGTCTCGATGCCCTCTATCAAGGACAGCTTGAGGGAGAGATGGTTGGAGACGCATGGAAAAAGGATTCCGCCAAGTTCGATACCAATGGTGACGGCGTTCTCCAGTATGTGCTCATGACCGGTGCTCCCGGACACAGCGATGCGACAGACCGTGCCAACGGATTCTATGCAGGAGTCAAGGATTCTGGTATTGCGGCGCAGCAACTGGCTACACAGCCTGCCAACTGGAACACGGCAATGGCAGTTGAAGTCATGAACTCGTGGATCGGCAAGTACGGCGACAAGATCGAGATGGTCGTCTGCAGCAACGATGCCATGGCACTGGGTGCAGTTGAAGCACTGAGGGCAAATGGATTGATTACAGACAAGAAGGCCGTTCCTGTCATTGGAGTCAACGCCCTGCCCGAAACCGCTGAACTCATCAAGTCCGGTGTTATGCTCGGGTCGATTCTTACCAGCACCTACGATACGGCACGTGCGGTCGTTGAGATCAGTATGAATGTCGCCAACGGCAGACCAGCTGATGAAGGCCTCGAGTGGACCATGAAGGGCAAGATCGTCAAGATTCCCGAAAAGAAAATTACCCTTGAGAATGTTGACGAAGCAATTGCGGGCTACAAGCTGGCAAAGTAAACTATCTGTAGAGAGATTCAAGTAGCTGAATGTGGCGGGGGTCGCTTTCCTCGCCACATTCTAAATGTAATAAGGGGAGTGCATGATGGTTTCTGGAGAATACTTGCTTGAAATGAAAAATGTCTCCAAGAGATTTCCGGGTGTACAGGCACTTAAAGACGTGCAGGTCAATGTGAAACCTGGTGAAGTTCTTGCCCTGATGGGTGAAAACGGAGCTGGAAAATCCACCCTCATGAAATGCCTTTTCGGGATCTACAAGATGGATCAAGGCGAAATATTCATGAGCGGGAACCCTGTCGTGATCGACAATCCCCGGCAAGCACTCGACATCGGCATTGCGATGGTGCAACAGGAACTAGAACAGGTTCCGCACCGTAATGTCATTGATAACATCTGGTTGGGAAGATATCCCCGCAAGGGTTTGCTGATCGATGACAAGAAGATGTACAAGGACACGCTTCAGATCATCGAGCTCTTCAATATGAACATTGATCCGCGGGCACAGGTCAACCATCTGTCGGTATCCACCAAGCAGATGGCCGATATCGTGAAAGCGGTTTCCTATAATGCGAAAATCATCGTTCTTGACGAGCCTACCTCTTCCTTGACGGAGAAGGAAACGGTGGGTTTGTTCAAGATCATACGGCAACTGAAGCAGGAAGGTTGCGGCATCATCTATATCTCCCACAAGATCGAAGAAGTCATGAATATCTCGGACAGGGTCACCGTCCTCAGGGATGGGCAATGGGTTGCTACGGAGAACACAAAGGATATCGATTCGAACCAACTCATAAAGCTCATGGTGAATCGCGAATTGGGCAACAGGTTTCCTCCCAAGAACAAGGTGGTCGGTGAGACGATCCTCAAGGTCGATAATCTCAGTTCGGTGTACAGTCCCAGACTCCAAGATATTTCCTTCGAGGTTCGCGCAGGTGAAATCCTGGGAATCGGCGGACTGGTGGGAGCCGGTCGGACCGAGTTGCTCGAATGCATCTTCGGTCTCCGGACCGTTTCCGAAGGTGCCGTTTTCGTACACGGAAAAGATGTTCTGAAATCAAACAGGAACGCAAAGTATTCGGGGATTGCGATGGTGACCGAGGAGCGTCGTGAAACGGGAATCTTTCCCATGATGGATATCCGGTGGAATACCGTATCCTCCAGCATGGAAAAGAATCGCACCAAGGCGGGATTTATTTCCCTGAAGAAGGTGGAGAAGAACACCCAATGGGCGGTTGATGCCATGAGGATCAAGACGCCGACATTGAAAACGCTGATCAGTTCGCTCTCCGGTGGAAATCAGCAGAAGGTTCTGCTCGGCAGATGCCTGCTCAACCAACCGCGCATCCTATTGCTTGACGAACCGACTCGAGGTATCGATGTTGGTGCCAAATATGAGATCTACCAATTGATGATCGCGTTGGCAAAAGAGGGGAAGGCGGTGGTTTTCGTATCGTCCGAGATGCCGGAACTTCTTGGTGTCGCCGACAGGATCCTTGTCATGAGCAACGGAAGGAATGCTGGAATTATGGATGCGCTGGATTGCAGTCAGGAAAAGATCATGACTCTCGCGGCCAAATACTTGTAGTTGAATAAAAAGGAGATGAAGTATGGACAAGTTCGTTTTTAGGAATATCGAGGATGCCCCCGCCTATGACGTCGCAAATTGCGAGAATGGGGCAGGCACCATCGCCAACATAACGCTGTTTGGCGATGAGCCCAAAATGCCCGTGGTGGGACCACGCAACCCGGAGGAAAACAACAATTTCCATTACGTCCACAAGACAACGCTCCCTGTCGGCGGATCTGTAGGCGAACATCCACACGAAGGCAACGAACAGTTCTACCTGATTGTGGAGGGGGAAGGTGAAGTGACCTTGTCCGGGAGACTGTTCCCTGTTAAACCCTGGTCCATTGCTCTCATTCGCTCCGGTGGTTCCCATGGTATCCGCAACACAGGAAACAAGCCTTTGGTGTATCTCTGCGTGGAAACCGGACTTGTAAACAACTGAGCCCAGAAAACGAAGAGGTGTAGATCTATGGAATTGAACATGAGAGGAATGAATCCCGAGTTAGTGAAGAATACCAAGCATTGGCTCATGCAATATGCCATTTACCTTGTGCTATTGGCGGTCATCATGACGATCGTCATATTGGAACCGTCGATCCTCAGTGTAAGGAATGCCACATTCATTCTCCAGCAGGCAGCTCCGAAACTTATCATCGCTCTTGGTCTTGCCGGCTTGATCCTCTTGGGAGGAACAGATCTTTCAGCGGGAAGAATGGTTGGAATCGCCGGTATCATTTGCGCATCGTTGCTTCAGAAGCCCGATTATGCGCTGCGGATATTTTCCAACATGGAGCCGTTGCCGATCATAGTGCCGCTATTGATTGCCATAGCGGTCTGTCTGCTTTTCGCCCTGGTACATTCACTGTTGATTTCCGTTTTGCAGATTGCACCGTTCATTGCTTCCTTAGGTATGCAGATGATCGTCTATGGAGCCATGTCGCTGTACTTCGACGGGGTGAACAATTCATCTCCGATCGGCGGATTCGACACAAGGTTCACAAAGATTGCGCAGGGTGCCATACAGATCGGTACGTTTCGGTTGCCATGGATTGTCATATATGCCGTGGTCATAACTATTCTCTTCTGGGTGTTGTGGTATCGCACCACACTCGGAAGGAACATGTATGCCGTCGGGGGAAACAAGGAAGCGGCCGTCGTTTCCGGCGTGAACACCAAGCGGGTCATCATGTACGTCTATCTCATTGCCGGTCTTGCCTATGCGTTGGCCGGTTTCCTGGATGCCGGCAGAACCGGAAGTGCTACCAATGCCCTCGGCGAAGGGTATGAATTGGATGCGATCGCCTCGTGTGTTGTGGGTGGAGTCTCCCTGCGCGGTGGAGTTGGAAAGATAAGTGGCGTTGTGATTGGTGTTCTGATTTTCCAAGTCCTCAGCTACTGTCTGGTGTATATGGATATCAATCCGTATATCCAGTTCATCATCAAGGGTTTGATCATTGTGTTTGCGATTGCCGTCGATACACAAAAGTATATCAAGAAACGGTAAGATTCCAATTGTCCTGGTAAGATATGGTTTGTGGTATATATAATTTCAAGATACTTCTGGAGGTACCGGTGTATGGAAACGACAAAACAGAATGTAACCGAAAAAGCGTATACAGAGGTAATGGGTTTGTTGTTGAGTGGAAAGTATGTTCCCGGTGACAAGCTGCCCCCTGAGAATGAGCTGAAGGACATGTTCGGGGTAAGCAGGAATACGATCCGTGCGGTGCTGAACAAACTTGTCGTCATGGGGATTGTCGAGACCCGTAGGGGCGAGGGCAGTTTCCTCAAGGGTATCGGAACCCAGATCTATGTGAACAGTTTCGTCCCTTCGATTCTACTGAACGAGGACGACCTTATCGGTCTGGTGGAGTTCAGGCGTGGTGTGGAGATGGCTTCGGCACGTCTCGCCGCTATCAATGCGACGGAAGAAGATATTCGTGATATGGAACACTATTTCGAGGAGATCAACAAGGAAGGTACCAGCAGCCATGATTTTGCCCAGCTGACGAGTGATTTCCATGTAAAGATCGCTATCGCTTCAAAGAATGAACTGTTTGTCAGACTCCTTGAGCTGGTCGGATGGATCATGACGTCGAAAATGGAGAATTTCCTCTACTACAAGCCGAATGTCGAGGATTCCAGTTTCTACCACTACATGGTGTTCCGGTGTATCAAGCAGCAAAAACCCGACGAGGCAGCCTATATGATGGATTGCCATATCAAGAATCTTGTCCTGCGTGTCAAGGATTATATCGAGTATACCAAGACCCATACCCCGGAAGAGATAGAGGCCTTGAAAGAACAAAAGTATGTGAAGAATGTTTTTAAGATGGAGAAGTAGTGTCCGTAATAGGATAAAGCAAATACATGTAGAGGGGAAAAATGGATACATACAACATACCGGAGACAATGAAGGCGATGACGCTTGTCGCCTATGACAAGTTGGAACTTGCACAAGTCCCTGTGCCGAAGCCCGGACCGGGTGAAGTGCTTTGCCGCATCAAGTCTGTCGCAATCTGCGGATCCGATCCCAAGATGATCCATGGTGGGTACAAGTTCGCCAATTGGCCGCCGTATTTTCCCTTCATCATGGGACACGAATGGGCCGGACAAATTGTGGCTGTCGGAGAAGGTGTCAAGGATTTTGTGCCGGGCGACAGGGTTGCGGGTGAAGCGCATGCGGGCTGTGGCAAATGTGACAACTGCAAGCATGGTCACTATACTGTTTGCCTGAACTACGGGAAGGATGGAAGGGACGGCGCACTTGATACGGGACACCGTCACTATGGCTTCTACTGGCAGGGTGCCAATGCCGAGTACAATGTGTACAAGGTAAGTGCGCTCCACAGGATTCCAGACAATGTGGACTACGATGTCGCGGCTATGAACGACTGTGCGGGTGTGGCCTTCCATGGTGTGCAGTTGGCAGGGGTCACCCCTGGTGGAACCAGCGTGGTCATGGGTCCGGGAGCTATCGGCTTGTGTGCCATGATGGAATGCAAGGCACTTGGCTCGGGTCGTGTGATCATGATCGGTCGCGGTTCGAAGTTGGAGAAAGCCAGGGAATTGGGTGCGGATGTCTGCATCGATTTCGAAAAGGAAGACCCTGTCCAGCGTGTGCTCGAGTTGACCGGTGGTGTCGGTGCGGATGAGGTCATGGAATGCTCGGGAGCCATGGACTCTCCGATGAAGGCATGCAAGATGGTTCGAAAGACCGGAACAGTCGCCATCATTGCCACCTATCATGACAACGAAGTGATGATTCCAGCGAACACGGTCAACTTCAATGAAATCCGTATCGTGGGATCAAAAGCCAATCCGAATGTCTCGGAGCAGGTGCTCCACTTCCTCTCGACAGGTGCGATCCAAGGTGAAAAGCTCATTACTCACACGTTTCCCCTGGAGGAGTATGAGAAGGCGGTCGATGTCTTCGAGAACAAAAAGGACGGTTCCTTGAAAGTTGTGATTCATCCCTAACCGGAATATGGAGGAGAAGCTATGAATAGCAAGACAATGAAATCCGCGGTCCTCAGGCAATTCGGGCAACCCCTGGTAATCGAGGAAAAGCCGATTCCCGTTCCCGGTTCAGGCGAAGTCCTGGTCAAGGTCTGCGCCAGTGGATTATGCGTATCGGATCTCCACATTCAGGATGGCATGATTGGGACGGTGAGGCTGCCGTATACCCCGGGCCATGAAATGGCTGGGATTATTGCCCAAGTCGGAGAGGGTGTCACGGCAGTGGACATCGGGGACCATGTGGTAGGTGCTATAGATATCACCTGCGGCACATGCAAGTATTGTCTCAGTGGGCGTACCAACTTGTGTAGGAACCTGGTTCGTGTGGGTTTTGAGCGCGATGGTTCCCATGAAGAGTACTGCGTGATTCCCGCAGCCAATGCCTTCAAGGTTGCGAATTGGGTGCCGTTTGACCAGATGACCAGCATTACGGACGCCGTCGGGTGCATGTACAACGCGATAAAGAACCGGGCCAAGGTCCAGCCTGGACACAGGGTGCTGATCCTGGGGACCGGGGGTCTTGGCATGAACGCCATTCAGATTGCCAAGATTTTTGGTGCAGAAGTCTATGCAACCAGCCGTCAGAAGGAGAAATTGGATATTTCCCTGGAGATGGGCGCGGATGCAGCCGTCAATACGAAAGAACAGAACCTGTACGACGAGATCGTTCGGCTTACCAACGGCGAGATGTGCGATGTGGTCATTGACAATATTGGGATCAAGTCCTCTATCAACGAATCCCTCAGGCTTGTGTGCCCGGGAGGAAGAGTGATAGTGGCCGGGTACAACGATCCGACTTTCGAAGCGGAATACCAGGACATTATGAAGTTTGAAAAGGAAATCCTGGGAATCCGAGGTATGACCAAGCAGGATCTTATCGAGGTGATCGGTTTCATCGAGACGGGAAAGATTGTCCCTTTCATTTACAAAACCATCCCATTCGATCGAATCAATGAAGGCTTGAATATGCTCAGGACTGGAGAGGCCAAGGGGCGTGTCGTCCTCATGATGGACCAACAGTAGGGAGATTGAAAAATGAGAGAGTATGTGATGGTCGTTGGCAGCGGCATGATGGGAAGCGGTATTGGTGCCATGAGCGCTCTCGCCGGTAACAGGACGGTGCTTGTGGATATTGATGAAGCACGCGTGAAAGCTGGTTTGGAGAAGGCTGGTGCCTGCATACGTTTGCGGGAAGAAAATGGACTGAATTCCCATGAAGAGGCCCAACGGGCGCTGGAGCTATTGGAAACCAGTACAAGCATGACGGAGATGGCGGATAGGGCCTTCCTGGTTGTGGAAGCCATAATCGAGAAGGTGGATGCCAAGCAGGAGCTCTTTGCCCGGTTGGATGCCATACTCCCCCCAGATGTTCCCATCTGCAGCAATACCAGCGGATTGAAAATCACCGACATAAGCAAACGATGCAAGCATCCACAGCGCACGGTCACCACGCATTTCTGGCTTCCGGCACATCTTGTTCCCCTGGTGGAAGTGGTGATGGGGGACAAAACGGATTTGGCGGTCGCCCAGAAGGTGTTGGCAGAGCTGAAGAGATGGAAGAAATCCCCGGTTCTTGTGAAAAAGGATCTTCCAGGCCAGTTGGCGAACCGGGTGTTCCAAGCAATTATCCGTGAATCGATAGATATCGTGGCATCCGGTTTGGCCACTGCCGAGGATGTGGATACCGCTATCAGTTGTGGAATGGCCATGAGATTTCCCGTATGGGGTCCGTTGAAGCATCTGGATGCCGTCGGCCTTGAACTTGGCCTTGCCGTGCAGGAGACGGTGCTTCCCGATATTTGCGCACAAAAGCACGCCAACGGATACATCCGGGATTTGGTTAGCCAAGGAAGCCTTGGGGCAAAGTCCGGCAAGGGCTTCTACGATTGGAGCGAACGGAGCATCGAGGCGGATATGAAGAAGCGTGACCAGTTCATAATCGAGGCTGTGAAGATCACCAGCAAGCTGGACCAGCAGTAGGAACGGAGGGTGGGCAATTGAAACTGTATTTTGCATTGGGTTCCTATACCGAGCCGATCCTGTTCGGTACCGGCGAGGTGTTCCAGGGAAAAGGGAAGGGCATATCCATATGTTCCCTTGAAAACGGTCGGATTGAAGTCATACGTGAAATTTCGGTTCGAAATCCTTCGTTCCTCTGTATCGATGAACCAAGACACAAGATATATGCGGTCAATGAGATGAAGGAATACCTTGGTGCGGAAGGTGGCGGATTGACACAATTGTCGTATAGCGACGACCTGTCCCTGTCCATCGAGGGGACATGGAATGCCGGCGGTAAGGATCCTTGTCATCTGGCACTGGCACCAGACTCGCGGTTTCTGGCTATCTCAAATTTTGCGAGTGGATCTGTGACAACCTTCCCGCTGGACTCGGTGGGAGCTGTTGTTGGTGATGGTAGGAAAGTATTCCAACATGCGGGCAGCAGTGTGCACCCGGTACGCCAAAGAGGTCCACATGCGCACAGTTGCATCTTTACCGAGAAGCCCGAATTGCTCTATGTCCCCGATCTGGGCCTGGACCAGGTTGTCGTCTATGACTACTCTGGGGACGGGATTTCTGAGAATCGATCGCTGGGCGTTACTGTTCCCGCCGGTAGTGGCCCACGGTATGGCGAATTCAGCAAGGATGGCAGGCATTTCTATCTTATCGATGAGATAAGTTCCCAAGTGGTGCATTTCCTCAACGAGAACGGAAGTTTGCAGTACCGGCAAACGGTCGAGACCCTGCCGGAGGATTTCACCGGGGACAATATCTGTTCCGATCTGCACCTGACTCCCGATGGAAGCAAGCTCTATGCCTCCAACCGTGGTCACGACAGTATCGTTTGCTACCTTGTACAGAAGGACGGAAGTCTTTCTTTCCTGGAGAGACAACCCTGTGGTGGTCGGACGCCGAGGAATTTCGCTATCGACCCAACTGGGAACTACTTGCTCGTTGGCAATCAGGACAGCGATACGATCAGCGTGTTCACCATAGAGCCAAACGGTCGCCTGGCCATGACAAGCCAGATGCAAACAGGTTCGCCCGTGTGCATCCGGTTCTTCAATCCATAGGAGGCTGAACTATCGGGGAATGGTCAAAGATTCCGAATCCGCCTTTGCCATTCCTTTTTATCCCGTACATTGCCGAGTCGGCATTCCTCACCAATGTTTCGCCATCTTTACCGGTATCGGGGTATACGGCGATACCGATGGAAGAGTTGACGGTACAGACCATTGTTCCGATATGCATGGGTTTCTGTAGTATCGAATGGATATTTCCAGCAATATCCGCGGCAATCTTCATCTCTTCGATATCACGAAAGATAATCGCAAATTCATCTCCACCCAACCGGGCCACAAAGTCGGTTTCCCGAACATGCTCCAACAAACGGTTTCCCACGGAATTGAGGACACTATCGCCAACCTCATGGCCATAGTTGTCGTTGATATCCTTGAATCCGTCCAGATCGATGTACAGGAGTGCAAACATTCTTGCCGTCCTTTCACTCTCTGCTACAATCCGTTCCAAGGTATCGAAAAAGAACCGTCGATTGGGGAGACCTGTCAATGTGTCGTAATTCGCATACTTTTCCAATTGCAATGTCACTTCTTGCAGGCGTCCTGATTCCTTCTGGATTTTCAGATTCTCCGTTTCCAATTCGTACATCGTTATAATTTTCTTCAGTGAATAGAATAAGGTGCCATAGGCAGCCACCGAAAGCGAGACCAGAAGGAGTAGGGGCGTTCGGTATATTGCCAAGGTATTCTTGATATCGTCGGTTGCGTAGAAGAAGTAGGACAGGTTGAGGAAGATGGCGATCATCAGAACCGAGAACATCGGCCAGTTCTTGACGATCGATTGGTAGAAGGTGAGCAAGTACCGCTGGAAAAGGAATATCACGAGTACGTAGAGCAAGAACCTGAAGATTGTGTTGGCATACTGGGGCAGGGGAAACAGTCTGCCCAGATGAAAGCTGAGTATTATGATCATCATCGCAATATTGATGGTGGTGAGAAATGTAAAGCACCATTGCATGAACGTTTGCCGTGTAAGGGGTTTGAGTGCGAGTCCGACTACAATAAACAATAGTATGGTGAAACGGGATAGTCCGGTTAGATCTCCGTACACATAGAACCAGAGGGTACTGCTTATGTTGATGACAAACGTGAAGATGGCGACAACGATGGTAACCTTGCGGCCGAACCTGGCTTTGGTCAAGGTGAACAGGAGTATCACATACATGACAGACGAAACACTGCCGCGAAGGATATTTTCGATCAGACCATTCATCGGAACCACTCCTTGGCAGGTGAACAATTCAATACTTTCGCAACACGAAGCTTTGGCAAATCTACGGATGCGCAACTACTCGTAGGTTATGGCATTGTACAAAATCTGCGGTGCTCCTACAAGTAAAAGAGCCGAGCAAGCATACGTGAAACCAAAAGGGGAATCCAATTTTCCATAACGGAAGGGGCCTAAACCCATAGGAAAGGAAAAGGGAAGTTTGAAAAGCGACTGCCTCAATAACCTGAGAAATCCACAGGCTGTGCCTGTAGTCTCACAACCAATTCCCGAAATGCTTTTTCCGGCAGGGGTTTTGAGAAGTAAAATCCCTGAACCCTTTCTATTCCAACTTTGCGGATCAGAGCCAGTTGATCCGCAGTCTCCACTCCCTCCGCGACAATGACTTTCCCCATCTTATGCAGCATCTCCGTCAACAACGTGAGCATGGAAGGATTTGTCATGGCACTTTGAATGACGCTCTTGTCAAATTTCACATAATCGTACGGTAGGTCCATCAATGCTCGAAGGTTCGAGTATCCTGTTCCGAAATCGTCCAAGGCGAAAGTGATTTTCTTCAATGATAATTCAATCATTACATCGGATACCGTTTCATACGATTGCAAGACCACCGATTCGGTTATCTCAAATCCAATTCGTGTGGGTTTTATCCCTTCATGTTCAATTATATTCAGCAGCGTCTTTCCAATTACCCTTGACTCAAAATCTTCGCCAGAGAGATTTATGGAAATATGTTTCAACGGGCAATTATCCTCTGGGAGTTGTTTTATGAATCTACAAACCTTGGCTAACAAAATTTGGGTGAGTTGTTTGATCAGGCCAGTCTGTTCTGCGGGAGGAATGAACTCTCTGGGCTGTAAGAATCCCAAGTGGCAGTCCTCGATCCTCATCAATGCTTCGGCAGATACAAGTCGTTCGGTTTTAACATCATAGATGGGTTGGTAGTATGCCAAAATCTGCTCGGGATGCTTGATGGATTCTCGTAATGCAGAGATGATGTTCAGTTTTCGTTCTTGGTCGTTTGTGCTTTCACGTGAATATACAATCATGGATCTATTCCGTACCATCTTGATCTCCAGCAACAAATGGTTGGCAGCCCGCTTGAACTCTTCCACCGTTCCTGCTTGCTGGGGGATGTTGACAACAGCCAGATTGACTTGGATATATACCGATCTCCCATCAAATTCCCAAGACTGATTCATTCGATTCTTGATCTTGTCAGCAACAATTTCAGCGGTTTTCTCGTCCTTGGAAGGTAAGCACAGGCAGAACTGGTCGTCGGAGATTCTGAACACTTCATTTGTACTACCCAATGTACTGAGAAACTTTGCTAGATTCACCAACATCCGATCACCCAACAATTGACCGTATCTGGAGTTGAAATACCTGAAATTCTCGATATCCAGAAGAATAACGGCATAGGAGGACTGGTAGCGGAATATTCGGATCAGTTTGCGCCTGAGTAGGGAATACGATGGTAAACCTGTCAAGGAATCGGTCCTGACAGAATCTCGTTGACCGATCAAATAGTAGAGCAGCATCATAAAGGAATTCACCATGATGAACATGATGTGGGTATGTGTCATCCAGAAGGTCACCAGCGATATTGTAAAGATAATGGGCATGAGAACGGATATGAACAGGAAGGATCCTTGAAGCTCTTTCCGATGGCCCAAGGTGGGAAGAATCATGGCAAGACAAAAGAATAGGGAGAGGATCATCATGAAATATGTTCCGCTGACTGGCAATAGGTGTTCATAGGTTCCATTGAATGGGTAAAAACGTTGGCGCGGTATGTCGATGAGGGCAACCACTACAAGTACCAGAAGGGGAATCGCATGGACAAGGGTCAGCATATTGACGAATCTGACGTCGTCAATGACATTGATTGCATTGAAATGCATCCACATTCCCAAGAGGACAGGAAATGAAAGAAAATGCAATGTCCAAAGAATTCTACCTAGTTGCAAGGGATATGATATGATTTCTTCTCTTCCGAGACATGTCAATATCGTGATGACAAGGAATATTGAATAGGCTATCGTCAATTCAGCGAAAAAACGGCTTCCCCGATCTTTCTTTATCAGTGGGAATCTCAGGACATCTATCAGGATGGCTAACATGAGTACCATCGAGAGTAAGGTTGCTTCAAGATAATGCATAAAAACTCCTCAGTATCCATTGATTGGGGAATACCTGACGAATCTCAAGCAGCATTCACATACCCGAGTTATCTATTTCTCTGCAGGAATTTCCCGTGGGGTCCTGAGACTGATCGAAATGTCATGTATTCCTCACGAATTATTTTACCCAGTATACTTCATCCCCAATGGATGCCTAGGTCTTATTGTTATTCTTTGTCCTGGATATCGGTTTTCGCTGGTTCAGGATTGTAATAGAGATATGTATTCGGGTTGATCCTTACCACTTCTTGGCAAGCACGATTTCTTCATTCCCTTTTTCCAAATGTGGCTTTCGGAAAGTCTCTCCTCGCGCCAATAGGCTTAGGTTTATTACCAAAATCATGTTGCAAGCGTTTTCACACAAAAAGATATTGTATTATTGAAAGGCAGAAAAAATTTTAAAAAATGTTTGCTTTATAGAAAATACCATGTTAGCCTGAGGGAAATTGACACTGAATTTTATGAAAGCGCTTTCTTAAGAGGTGAAATAGTGAAAGCTTGCATGATAGTGGAAAAAGGGAAAATCGAAATAGTGGACATCCCGTATTGTGGCGACCCCGACGAACATGAAGTGGTGGTCAAGATCAAGGCGGGAGGGATTTGTGGCTCGGATATGCACATCTACCATGGTACAAACGCATTCGCGGTATACCCGAATATCATGGGACACGAGCTGGCAGGTGAAATCCATGCTATCGGCAAAGGGGTTGAAGGTTTCAGGAAAGGGGAAAAGGTAGCCATCAACAACGTGCTCTCCTGTGGGGAGTGCTATGCATGCAGACAAGGTCGACCGAACGTATGCAAAAACCTGAAGGTGTTGGGCGTACACACTCCGGGAGGTTTCCAGGAGTACCTGAGGATCTCCAAACATAATGTGTACCCCGTACCGGACAATTTGTCTTGGGCAGAGGCTGCGTTGGTGGAACCATACAGCATAGCCTCGGAATCGATGAACAGGGGACGGATAGCCGACGGCGATACGGTATTGATTTGTGGCGCGGGCCCGATCGGATTGATGCTTTTGCAAGCAGCTAAACTACACGACGTGAAGGTAGCTGTTTTGGATGTGGTCGCATCGCGGTTGGAAATAGCGAGGAAACTGGGAGCCGACCTTGTGCTGAACGGAAAGTCTGATGATGTGAAGCAAGCGATTATGGAATTCACGGACAATGAAGGGGTGAGCCTATCGTTTGAGGCGACTGGCAACCTTCGGGTGCTGGAAGCATGTATATCGCACTATGCATCGCAGGCGGGACGCGTGGTGGTGTTGGGGTTCTCGACGGAGAAAATGCAGATAGCACCCATAGAAATCATGAAACGGGAACTCGATGTCTTGGGCACACGGCTGAACAACAACCGGTTTCCGGAAGCGATCGATTGGCTGGCGACGGGAAAAATCGACCCGAAGCACATGATCAGCGCGGTGTATCCGGTAGAGAAGGTTGTCGAGGCATTCGCATTCGTTGACGAGAACCCGGAAAGGACACTGAAAGTAGTATTGGAATTCTAATATCAGGCATGCCGCATGGTACAAGGCGAACGCACGGAAGTGAAGCTGCCGGTCTGAATATATCGAAGCAGGGACAGGAGGAATAGGATGTCTGCACAGAATGTTATCATCAAGGAAGAAACCTTGCGTGAATTGATCATAAAGAAGATGGAAGGCGCGGGGATGCCCCAAGCAGATGCGAAGATTGTGGCAGATGTACTGGTATATGCCGACTTGCGGGGAATCCATTCCCATGGTGCCTTGCGGGTGGAACACTATACCAAACGGATCAAGGCCGGTGGTATGAATCTACACCCCGCCCTGAAGGTGAACCGAATCAAGGGATCTATCGCATTGGTGGACGCCGAAGGCGGCATGGGTGCGGTGACGATGAGATATGCGATGGAAGAGGCGATCAAGATCGCACGTTCAGAGGGTGTGTGTATCATGGGGCTGAAGAACAACAGCCACTGTGGGGCACTGGCCTATTATTCGAATATGGCGATTCAAGCCGACATGGCCGCACTGGTTACCGTAAACACGGACTCGGTGGTAGCGCCGTTCGGCGGGAAGACCAAATTCCTGGGAACAAACCCCTTCTCCTTCGGGTTCCCGGGAGTCGTCCAGAACATCCTGTTGGATATGTCGACAAGCGAAGTGGCGTTCGGGAAGATTTTCTATGCACAGGAGAAGAATATTCCCATTCCCAAGGGGTGGGCTGTCGACGCAGAGGGCAATCCCTGTACAGACCCCCATAAGGCTGTCTCGTTGTATCCCTTCGGCGGAGCGAAAGGTTACGGTATCAATATCATGAATGAAGCGCTGACGGGTTTGATGATCGGAGGCGTGTTCGGCCCCTACCTTAAGCTCATGTACGGAGATTACGAGAGTTACCGCGACCTCAGCGGCTTCATGATGGTGATCGACCCCTCGGTCTTTGGTGAAGGATACAAGGAACGGACCCAGCAGATGATCGATGAACTGCACGCCCAGGAGCCGGCACCCGGATTCGACAAAGTGCTTATTCCCGGGGAGCTCGAACACATGAAGATGGAAGCGAGCAAGGTGGATGGAATCGAGATTGCCAAGAGTATCGTCGACTTCCTCTCCGCGTAACGGGACATGCATATGGACAAGATTGCGTTGGTTGGCTTGGGTGCCATGGGAATCGGTATGGCGCGCAACATGCTCAAGAGTGGCCTCGCGGTTACCGGCATCGATATCAGCGCGGAACGAAGGGCCCTGTTTGTCGAAGATGGTGGCAATGTGGCCGAATCGTTGCAGGACCTCGCGGGTACCCTTGACGCGGTTTTCGTAATGGTCAATGAGGCGGAACATATGGAAGCCGCCCTTTTCACCAACGGCGCGGCAAGTCGGATGCGGCGGGGGA
>PGXU01000069.1 GCA_002839335.1 Spirochaetae bacterium HGW-Spirochaetae-4 | reverse complement strand
GGCGGTCGTTGTCGAACCTCCGTGGCGGCCGGTCGCGGTCGAACGGACGGTCTCCCCGTGGCCGATCGTTGTCAAAGCTTCGTGGCGGTCGGTCGCGGTCGAACGGACGATCACCCCGAGGGCGGTCGTTGTCAAACCTTCGTGGCGGCCGATCCCGATCAAACGGACGGTCTCCCCGTGGCCGATCATTGTCGAACCTTCGTGGCGGTCGGTCGCGGTCGAACGGACGGTCTCCCCGTGGCCGATCATTGTCAAAGCTCCGAGGCGGTCGGTCGCGGTCGAACGGACGGTCACCGCGTGGGCGGTCATCCTGTGCTCCCCGAGGACCACGATCATATGAACGGTTTTCACGTCTTGGACGATCTTCACTGTCGGACCGTTCATAGGAACGTCCTTCACGTACAGGTTGTTCTTCCGATTTTACCGGAGGAGCAGCTGTCTCGCCAGGGTGTCTTCGTTCGTAACGTCTCTGTTTTGCATTTTTGCCATCATCAGAAAGCTTTACTTCTTCCTGTTCGTCCCAGTCCAGGACCAAGATATCGTCTTCATCATCAGCTTCGTAATCGAATTCTTCGACAGATTCTTCTTCGTCTTGCAGATCCATGAGAGGCTCCACGGCCTCTACTGCTTCCTCGACCACCTCTTCGGTGGGGGCTTCGACACTCACTTCTTCAACAGTGGCATCGATTCGCACCTCTTCTTCCAGAGGCGCTTTCACTTCTTCTTTCTTCTCCAAAATCCAACTCCTTAGAGAACTATTCTTCTTCGAGAGGCCGGGGGCCGCGATATCCCTGGTAATCTCCCGTACATCATATCCGTGGATTCTGCCTTTTTCGAATCGAAACATTCCTAGATTCGTCGAGAACAACAGTTTTCCACCGTCAACCAATAACCCGTTTAAGAGCCTGATGTAATAGAGGTAATCCCTCTGCACATCGAAATCATGCTCCATTTTTCTGCTGTTGGAAAAACTCGGAGGGTCGAAAATTATAATATCGAACTTCCTCCGTTCTTTCACAGCGTTCCGTATATACTCTCCAGCATCCTGGGAAACACAGGGATACGCACCCCCTGAAAATCCGTTCGCGGCCAGATTTTGCTCACACCATTGTGTGTATGTAGACGATAAATCGACCGAGGTGACACTTTTCGCACCACCTGCGGCAGCATAGACACTGAACGAGCCTGTATAGGAGAACAAGTTCAGTACATCCAGACCGGCGCTGATATCGCGCACGGCCAGTCGGGCAACCGATTGGTCCAAGAACAAACCGGTATCGATTCGCTTGGTAAGATCAACGAGGAACTGCAGACCATTTTCCTTCACCGTAAGGGTCAAGGATTGGTCGTCCTGTACCTCGTGTTGCTCTTTCCCATACCGCTTCTTGCGATGATGGTACACCACATGATCAGGCTCGACGTAGAGCATGCGTGAAGCAATATCACACACGACATCCAAGTCGTAATCATCCAGATATCCATCGCTATAATCGGTAATCCTGGCATAGAGGCCATAGAGATCCACTGAAATGGGAAGTTCGACCAAATTACGGTCGTATACTCGCATGACGTCCGTTTGCTGTTGGAGCATCAACCGTCTCATCTGAAGCGCATTGCGCTTCAACAATTTACCAAAATCCTTCGCTACGTATTCGTCCATCACCTTCCCGATTGCCTTTCAAAGCCGGAGTATATATGATAAAGTAAAAAAAAGATAGTGAAGAGGATAGCCGATGGAAGATGATGCGAAACAATTCATCGAGAATCTAGAGAATCGCTTCGGCGGACCTATAGAATATCGTACCTACAGTACCTGGTTTGCGACAAATGAAGGCATAGTCCGGGAATTCGGCGTCTTCGTTTATGAAATCGAAGGAATTTTCCATTTCGAGGATTTCGAACGAAAACCCTCGATGTTCGGCTTTTCCATGAAACCACGGAAGAACCAACCGAAATATGTGAAGATGGAAGGCACCTTCACTTCCGATTCGATCGAAAGTGTCACGCTGGTAACGAAAGCAAATGCATTGGCGTGTGCCCAAGGCCGCAAGAAGCAGGAAGGGATCGAACCCGCCGGAGGAATCCAGAAAATCTTCAGCCAGTTGGTGACCCGAGTGGTTATCAAGAACGGTCCCACCTATTTCTTCGAACTCATAAACCACAAGGAATTTTTTCAAGTAGTCAAGGAGGACTCGCATGGGCGCATTCAAAGCGTATGATATCCGAGGTATCTACAACAAGGATTTTAACAAGGATACCGTTTATAAGGTAGGGTTCTTTCTTCCTTCCCTGCTTGATACCGACCACATAGTGGTGGGACGCGACGTGCGAACGACCAGCGACGAGATATTCGAATACCTTTGCAAGGGAATAACCGACAGTGGAGCCGATGTCTGGAATATCGGCTTGGCAACCACTCCGATGGTGTATTTCGCAACCGTTCATCTGAAAGTCGGCGGTTCGGTGCAGATAACGGCGAGCCATAACCCGGCTGTCTACAACGGGTTGAAGATTTCCCGCAAGGGAGCCTTGCCTGTCGGAGAGAATTCCGGACTACGGGATTTGGAGGACATGGTCTACAACGGTACCGTCACTATAACTAAATCTCCCGGCAAGGTCGTGGACAAACCGGTGAAGGATGCCTATCTCGATTTCCTCCGTACCTATGTGCCCGATCTTACCGAGTTGGACCTGAGTATCGATCTCTCCCATGGTATGGCGAATCTGCTTGCAAAGGATCTGTTGGGAGAGCATCACCACTACCTCTACGACCATTTCGACGGAACGTTCCCAGCCCACGAGCCGAACCCGCTCGAGGAGGAGAACTGCAAGGATATCAAGGCTGCGGTCTTGGAGAACAAGAGTGACGTCGGAGTTATCTTCGATGGCGATGCCGACCGGGTCATGTTTATCGACGAAAAGGGACGGTTCATACAACCGGACTATATAACCGCGGTAATCGGCGAATATTTCCTTGCCAAGAAAAAGGGCAATGTATTGCAGGATATACGTACCAGCCGTTCCACGACCGAATACCTTGAGAAGCTCGGTGGACGGGTCACCACATGGAAGGTCGGCCACTCCTATGCAAAGACGAAAATGAAGGAGATCGATGCGATATTCGGTGGCGAGTTGGCGGGCCACTACTATTTCAAGGATTTCAACAACTGCGATTCCGGTATGCTGGCGGCATTGATCGTCCTGCAGGTGGTCGCCAAACTGCATGCCCAGGGCAAGACCTTCTCCAGTCTGATCGATACCATCGTCACCTATGCGAACAGTGGCGAGACCAATTTCAAACTTCAGCAGAAGGATGAGGCGATGGCAGCGCTGTACCAGAAGTATGCTGTCGAACAAACCCCATTGGCGGTACTCGATTTCGATGGATATCGAATAGAATTCGCCGATTGGTGGTTCAATGTACGAAAGTCCAATACCGAACCGTATCTCCGGTTGGTTGCCGAGGCACGGACCGAAGCCCTACTTGCCGAGAAGGTTGGCGAAATATCGCGGATAATCAAGAGCTTTTCTTGAGGAATTGCCGATACCCGTATACTATTGCACACGAGGAGACATGACATGAGAGTACTGCTGTGCGGCGGAGCTGGCTATATAGGAACCCATGTTGCTTTGGAATTTCTGGAGCGTGGGGATACGGTAGGAATTCTCGATGATTTTTCCAGTGGACTTCGGGAAAATGTCAGTCCCAAGGTACAGTTGTTCGAAGGAAGCATCCTTGACACCGATATCCTCGATTCGGTCATGGGCCACGAATGGGATGTGGTAGTCCACCTCGCGGCATTCAAGGCTGCGGGGGAATCCATGCTCGACCCGGCCAAGTACGCGCACAACAATATCACCGGTTCATTGAATCTGATCGCAGCTTGTGCACGACATGGCATACGGCAGTTCATCCTCTCCTCGTCGGCTGCGGTATACGGAGAACCTACCTACCTGCCCATCGATGAGAAACACCCCACCGTACCAGAGAATTACTACGGATACACCAAGCTGGCTATCGAGGAAAATTTGGCATGGTTCGCAAAATTGAAAGGCCTCCGCTATGTATCGCTGCGCTATTTCAATGCCGCAGGATATGATCCCCAAGGACGGATGATGGGGATGGAGCGCAATCCGGCGAACTTGATTCCCGTTGTCATGGAAGTGGCTGTAGGCAAGCGCAAGAAGATTCAGGTATTCGGATCCGATTACCCCACGGACGATGGAACGGGTGTGCGGGATTACGTCCATGTGACCGACTTGGCCGATGCGCATGTGCGCGCCGCCGATTACTTGGCGAAGGGGGGCGATTCCCTGGTGGTGAACCTTGGTAGCGAACAGGGATTGAGCGTGCGGCAAATCATCGACGTTGCCCGCAAGATTTCCGGACAACCCATTGTCGAAGAGGCTGTGGGACGACGTCCCGGTGATCCGGCGAAACTGGTTGCATCCTCCGCCAAAGCGAAGGAAATCCTTGGTTGGCAAGCCCGATACAGTACTGTCGATTCGATAATCGCCACTACATGGAAGGTCTATGATAGTGTGGGGAAAAATCGCTGAGTACGGAAAAACGTATTGACATGAAGGGGGTAATCCGATAGATTACCCATTGTTCGCACATTAAGTGATGAGCATTCCCCTGTAGCTCAGTCGGTAGAGCAGGTGGCTGTTAACCACCCTGTCGGCGGTTCAAATCCGTCCGGGGGAGCTTCCAAGAGAGCCAAATCCTTTGTATAGGACTTGGCTCTTTCCTTTTTTCCATGGAATCGATAGCCCTACCCGTATACGCGTTTATTGAACCACTACCGAGAATTCTCCTCCACTTGCACCAATGTTGTGGATGATCTCCTGTTCCGGGGCTTCCACTGTGCTTTTGATCTCCACTCCTTCGGGATCATACAATGTCATGGTTACGGAAAAACCGGGGCTGGAGAGAGTCAGATGTATGTCCCCCGATGCCGCATTGAAAAACCATTGGGAATAGTGGTACTCCGACTCGTCATATTGGATATTGATGGAATCGGATACAGGATAGGCCGATATGCCGCTCGAAACCGATTCCAAGGCCGCAACAGGATCGATAAGTCCATACCCGTAGTACTCGTCTTTTCCTGCAGTGCCTAGATCTTCAGCTGTTGTGGTAATTGCTGTGAAAATTTCCACAGGAGACAACAGGGGGTTTCTGGACAACAACAAAGCTCCCAAAGCTGAAGCATGGGGCGCAGCCATGGATGTCCCCTGGTAATAGTAAAAATTTTCTGTGCTTGGATCTCCACCTAACACTGTCTGCTGTAGTATGCCTCCACTCGGATCAATGCTTATATCGCCACCAGGAGCGACAATGTCCAGCATAGAACCATAGTTTGAGTAATAGGCCCTCTCATTATTTCGGTCGGTGGCTCCAACGGCAATCACATACTCCCCATAAGCCGCCGGATAATCGACGGTGGCGGCATCACTATTTCCCGACGAAGCAAATATGGCAACCCCTTTCACTTCGTATGCATATCTGATGGCATCATAGACGGTTTGGTTGAAAGCTCCCCCCGCAAGGCTCAAATTAATGATATCGGCACCTGAGTCCGCGGCTCTGATAATTCCTGCGGCGAAGTCGGAGGAATATCCCTCGCCATTGCCGTCGAGTACCTTTATCGGCATAAGGGCAACTCCGTATGCCATGCCAGCGGTGCCATGACTGTTGTTCGTCGTCTGGGCTACTGTACCTGAAACATGGGTGCCATGGCCGTTATCATCGTAGGTATTGTCATTGTTGCCCACAAAATTCCAACCGTCGACAAATGTTGTCCCTGCAAAGTCGGAAATACCTTCTGCTATGCCGGTATCGATTATTGCCACCACCACGGAGCTGTTTCCTGTGGTGATGCCCCATGCATCCGGCATCCCCAATTGCTGCAAATTCCACTGTAACGGATACCCAGGATCATTCACGACAACCGCGGCCTGTATCGATACCCTGTGATCCTCCTCGACATAGCTCACTCCCGGCAACTGTTCATAATAGTTGATTATTTCTTCCATCCCGGTTGTTTCGTCGGCGGGTATCTCTATCCTGGAAAAGTCAAACCCCACCCCTTCTGCTCGGGGAACCTCTTTCCCGTATTTTCCTATGCTGGTAGCCAATTCTCGAGACTTCGGCATACTTTCATCGTACCGTATGATTATTGCCTTTGGGAGTGTCCCCGATATGCCTGAACTGGAGATAGGTCCAACCATGGTTTCAAAAACCTCGGATTCGGCACGTGCGACCCTCGAAGAGGCTTCAGAGAAGTAATCGTACTCGTCCGTAGATTCCCAACTGCCTGCCAACGAATACTCCGAATAGGTAGCTTGAGCGTCACAGCTGATGAATATGACAAGGAAAATAAACACGACTATGGTGATTGCAACAGAAATCAGGAGGCGGTTACGCATGTAATCCTCTTTTGTAATCAGGAGTGAATGCCTGATCCAAGGGTTCCGGCTATACCGGTTATAGTATTAATATACATAAAATTATGCGTATCGGCTATTTCATTTTTATTCCCAGTCACTTGAAATTCAACTTGAAAGCAACGATTTCCATAAGATCTGCCGCTTGTTGTCTCCCAGTGACTTCGACAACTATCGGCAGGAGTTTCCCGACAGGAGGTTGTCGCATGGCACGATCCAATAGTTCTTCGTTGATCGCCAATTTTCCGAATTCCCCTCTGAGCCGCATTGCGATATAGAAGCTGACGCGAAAGAACCCTTCCCATAGGGAAATCCAACACACGGTCCTGGTTCCTTTCACAGCTTTCCCCAACCACGCCCGTCCATCCCTATAATAACGCCAATCCACCGATATCCCGCGATCCAAAAGCAAATCGACATACTCTCGATAGACCCCATAGTAGGTTCCTGCCGCACCGACCAGCACGTCTTCTGAAGGGAATACTTTCTCATCGCGCAACAGTTGGATTGCTTTTTCCGTGTCCATACATGCAGTATACGGCATCAATCGCAATTCCAACAACTGCATCATTGGAAACCTTTACAAACCACGACTACGGGTCTATCCTTATTGTAGATTATGAAACAGATTACACGAAAATTCATATTCTGGGCTCCGAGAGCTTTGTGCATCGCCTTCGCTCTGTTCGTCGGTTTGTTCGCATTCGACACCTTCACCGAACCGATGCCGTTTTGGCAAGCACTTGGAGGTTTTCTCATCCACCTGCTACCGGTGTACATCATTGTGGCACTACTTGTCCTCGCCTGGAGGTGGGAGTGGATCGGAACGGCAGGAGCAATCGCACTCGGTGTCGCCTATATCGTGCTGACACGCGGCGAAGAACATTGGAGCGCTTATGTCGTCCTGATCACCCCGTTGGTGATCATCGGCGTACTGTTTTTCATAGGATGGCGGATGCGGACGACTGAACATCCGCACGACAAGCTTGAAAACAACTAGATGACAGGTGCAGTGTTTCCAGCATTAGATTGACTTCGTATAGCAGCGACGCCTCTTGTGTTGCACCGTGTCGAAGGATTTCCATTGGCTGCGTACCTTGTTGTTATGTTCCAGTTCCGGTCCTGTCTCTGCATACTTCACCTTGTTGGCAATTGCTTTCTTGATACCCTCGTTCATGATCACCGCGTTGACTCCCCTGCCAAGGAATTCGGGCTTCACTGCTATCAAGTACATGTCAAGGACATCGTAATTGCGCAAAGCCCGTGTAATCCTCAGCAAACCGAACGGCAACAACCGACCGTTGGATTTCTTCACCGCCTCGGACAAGGAAGGGACCATGATCCCAAAACCGATTACTTGCTTGTTCTTGTCGACTACGATCGACACATAATCCAAGCTCACCAGGCTGATGAACTGTTTGATTGCCATCTCGATCTGCCCATCGCTGAGTGGACAAAATCCGTAGAGTTCGGCAAACGAATCATTGTACATGTGGAACATTTCCCATGCATACGGAATGACCTGTTTCTTTCGTTTGAAGGTGAGCAACTCGTATCCGTTCCGCTTGCACGCGAGATCACATACCCGTTCGATCCTGGGATCGGGCTGTTCGGGAACGAACACCTTGTATTCCACCCAATCGACATCCTTCATGAATCCCAGCTGGGCAAGATGCTCCATATAGTAGGGGTGGTTGTACAGGGTAATGAACATTCCCATCTGGTCGAATCCCTCGACCAGCAACCCCTGCTTGTCCAGATCCGAGAATCCGATAGGCCCGATCATCGTATCGAGTCCCCGGCTCTTGCCCCAATCTGTCACCGCCTCGAACAGTTTTCTCGAAACCTCAAGGTCATCCACCACATCGTAGCGATGGAACCGCACCTTCTTCTCCTGTTTTGCTTCGTTGAGCTTATGGTTGACTAGTCCGGCGATCCTCCCGACCACTTTATTGTCGTTATACGCCAGAAAACAGACAGTTTCACAATATTCGTAGGCAGGGTTCTTTTTTGGATTGAAGTTCCACTTCTCATCAAATACCAACGTGGGGACATAATAGGGATTGTCCTTATACAAGGATTTGGGGAAATCGTGGAAAATGGACCAGTCTTTTTTGGATGCGACTTCTGTAATGGTTATCATGCTATGCTCCCAAAGAAAAGTAGGTAATTGTACGATATTTTCCATAATCCACAATACCTCCGGGCGTCTTTGGAAGCAAATTCCCGGCACAAACCCATTATTTCATTGCCATCGTTGCAGTTGGGTACTATACTACCACCCTATAACTCTACGGTTCCAGCCATGACAAGCAACCGGCATGTTGTGGTGGTACCTGGATCGAAGGGGTATCCGCATATGGGCTTGCATGGTTTGTTTCACCCGCCTGTGTTCCAAGGCAGAAAAAGAACCGTCTCCTATTTCGAAGGTTGGTATTTCAAGATGGCTGTTGGCCACTCCGATTCCGCAAGTGGGCCGGAAGTGATATCTGTAATACCAGGTATCGCACTAGGTTCCACCAAAGACGATCACCATGCATTTATCCAAGTCATCAGCAGCCGCGAAAAACGTAGTTGGTACGTCCCGTTCCCCCTGGAAGCATTCAATGCGGACAAACGGGAGCTGCGCCTCGCTGTGGGAAACAATCTGTTCACCACAAACCATATCCAACTGGATCTCAGACACGAAGACCTAACACTCTCCGGAAGCATACGGCATCATGACATACAGCCCTTCCCCGTCACCCTCGCATCACCCGGAATCATGGGATGGTTCGCCTACTTGCCCTTCATGGAGTGCAACCATGGCGTTGTGTCCACACACCATAGCCTGTCCGGATCGATCGAATGCAACGGTATCGAGACGGATTTTACCGGCGGAACCGGTTATATCGAAAAGGATTGGGGAACTTCGTTTCCAGAGGCCTGGATATGGATGCAAGGCAATTGCTTCCCGTCCGCAAACAGCTCATGCATGCTGTCTGTGGCAAGAATCCCGATCCTCGGTCGTTCTTTCACCGGTTTCCTGGGGTTTCTGCAGATGGGCGACCGGATGATCAGGTTCGGCACCTATACGGGAGCAAGGATAGTGGCATTGGAAACCAATGGTACACAAGCCAATGTGGCGATCCGTCAAAAGGATATGCTCATCGAATTCATCGCTGAATTGGGTCCCTCCTCGCACTTGGCAGCCCCACGCCAAGGGAAGATGGACCGCACGATCACTGAAAGTATTCTGGGAACGCTTGCCGTAACAGTACATGCCGCCAATGGTACCACCTTGTTTAAAGAGACCGGTACCATGGCGGGTATAGAATTATCCGAAGCGGGAAGCCTGCATTGATTGCCAAACGAAGCGAGAGGAAAGGGACCATGCAATGGTCCACTCTCCCGAGCGAGTGCAGGCAACGTGAGGTGACGGAAGGAGCCTTTCATGCCAAACGAAGCGAGCGGAAAGGGACCATGCAATGGTCTGCTCTCCCGAGCGAGTGCAGGCAACGTAAGGATCCATATCTCGCCCCTTGGGGCGGAAAAGGAGGCAAAGCCTCCTCTTTCCAGGGCTTGCCCTGGGGGTATTGATACCTTTCATCCCCCTCAGGCCAGCAGACTGAATTGCCAATCGATGCCGAACTTGTCGGTGAGCATTCCGTAACACGGACTCCAGAATGTCTTCTGCAACTCCATGGTCACTTTTCCTCCCTCCGATAGCTTGGCAAAGGCACGGTGTATCTCATCGGAATTTTTTGTCACGACCGTAATACTGAAATTATTTCCCTGCGTATAGGGCATACCCGGTACTACATCCGAGAACATGATCGATGAATCGCTGATTGTCAGGCGAGCATGCATCACCAGGTCCTTTGCCGCAGGTGGCAAGGGATGCTCTTCATCAACCGGGGATTGTCCGTAGGTCATGACCTCCGGTTCTCCCGCGTTGAATACATCGGCATAAAATGAAACCGCCTCACGGCAATTCCCATTGAAAAACAAATAAAAATTCAAGGACATAATCTATCCTCCTTCCAACGATGGGGAAAAGATAAAACCGCGAGTGGAGAAACGGCAATTGGTTTCAAAAAAAATCCATGCTATGCTACCCGAATGTTATTGAAAAATGCCGCCTACATTGGTCCGGACCTCCGTCTCCATCACGACGATTTGCGTATTGAAAATACGATCATTTCGCAAATCGCTCCCCACCTTTCCCCCAATCAAGATGAGGAGGTCCACGACTGCGCCGGGATGGTCCTGATTCCAGCACTTGCCGATTGCCATGTGCACACACCCGATACCCTCTTCAAAGGTTTGTTCAATGGCATGCCCATGATCGAATGGTGCAACGATACGCCCCAAGGCCGATTGCAGAAACGGCTGTTCGATTATCTCGATACCCATGCCCGTTCGCCCGAATTCCGCACGCTCGTATTGTATGCCTATGTGCAGTATGTGAAACAAGGTATCGCCTGTATCGTGGAAAGTGGACAAGCCGACGATTCGCAATCGGTGTTGCACGCGTGTGCGTGCGAAATCGGATTGAAGGCATTGGTGGACTACTATGACCAATACGATCCGACTATTCCCACCGAAACAACCATATCGATCGGGACCCATTTGCCGGAAGAAGAAGATTTGACGCCTGAACTGTTGCGGGAGGTGCAAGAACGGTGCGCCGCAGCCTCGCCTTGGATCATGACCCATTGCCTCGAGACCGATTGGCGATTGGCCGACATCCAGGAGAAATTCGGCACTTCGACAGTCCAGGTGATGCAAAATGCCGCCCTTTTGAACGAAAAGTCGATCCTGTTCCACTGTATACAGGTGACCGAACAGGATATTGCCGCAATCGGGGAAGCACACGCCACTGTGGTGTGTTGTCCAATCTCCACACTCAGGGGAAGTGAAGGCCTCATGCCCCTACAGAATATGTTGGCTCACAAAGTCAACATCACAATCGGAACCGATTTCATCGAACACGATATCTGGGATTCAATTCGATGCTTGTACACGACCATGAGCGATCCTGCGTTTCCCCCCATCGACAGGGAAGCAGTGGTCTTTGCCATGGCAACCAGCAATGCCGAGACTATCTTCAAGAACAATGGCTATTCCGGCTTGATTCAGCTTGGAGCATCGGCCGACATCTGCTGTATCGGTCATACAGCGGAACTGGACCCGTTGGTAGAGTTGTCCGAATTCTCCAATGTATTGCACAATGTGCTGATGCAAGGGGGAAAAGACATGGTCAAACACCTCATGGTCAACGGAGTCTTTGTTGTGTACGATGGGGTTTGCCAAACTATCGACGAGGAACAGGTTGTCTCGGAATATCGTGACCTGGTAGCCAGGTTGGTTGTGGAAAGCCGGGCGTAACCCGACTTTCCTTCCACAATGAAAGGGATTTACATCACAAAGAAACCGATCCCTTCATGGTCATACTTCTTCTTGACCAGTTCCAAGGACTGCTCTATACGTTCCACCACCTCTTCATCGCAATAGGTGATAAGAATGAAGTTTTCCTCTGGCCATACGCCATCGCCCAACTTGGGTGCGGTATCCCCGCTTCCGTGTGCTGTCGGAATAATCGTATAGTGTGGCGGAACCCCATAGATTTCGAATGCATCGAGAATATCCTGCTGGACTGCCTGGGCAGCCATGATTTCAACACGTTTCATGCTAGACCTCCTCGACCAACTCGACTATGTTCTCGATATCGCGTCGCTTCTTGTCCCTATTGAACAACCTGTATAGGGTCGGCGTGACGAAGATTGTCATGATGGTGCTGATAGCCATACCTCCGACAATCGTTTGTCCGATCGGCTGGATCTGCTCCGCTCCCTGTCCCCCAAAAAAGGCCAAGGGGACCATACCGAAAATGGTGGTGAGGCTGGTCATGAGAATCGGTTTGAGACGACTCCCACCAGCCTCGATGCAAGCAGTACGCACATCCATGCCCCGTTTTCTCAACAGGTTGATATACTCGACCAGCACGATACCATTGTTGACCACGATTCCTGCCAAGATCACTCCGCCGATCGCAGAGATGAGGCTGAAGGATTCACCGGTCAGTATGTAGATACCGACTATACCGATCAACATGAGCGGCATGGAAAGAAGAATGATGAATGGATTCTTGAACGATTCGAACAAGCTGGCCATCACACCGAAAACCAATACGATCGCGAGGGCCAGGATAATACCGACGTGCCTGAACATTTCGTTCATGTCCGCGATATCTCCACCGAACTCTATGAAAACGAGATCGCTTGGTACCAATTGTTCGTCGATCAATTTCTTGATCTCCGTCTCGGCGCTCGACGAGGCATACCCGGTAGCCAAGCCACCGACAACGTGCACGGCACGCATCTCATCCTCACGATTGATCGCCACGGGGCCAGTCGAACGGGTGACGGTCGCCAGGTTCGCAACCGAAATCTTCTGGCCGGTCGGAGTCCTTACGAAAATCTTATCAAGATCGACTTGGTCGGAGCGATCCTCTTCACGCAACATGACAACGACATCCGTGTCATCACCACCAGCTTTCAACTGCGTCGCAGTCATGCCGTTGATGCTGTTGCTGATCTCGGTGGCGATTGCCTGCATGGTCAATCCGTAGGCATACGCACGATCCCGGTCGATATGGATCTGCATCTGTGGCAAACCCTCGTCGAAATCGGTATGCGGTTCCGTTACCCCCGGAACCTGTTCGGCAATCAGATCCCGCAACCGGTTCGCGGTCGCTACCGCGAGATCCAAATCGTCCGACTTGATGATAACATCGACCGGATTCATATTTCCGAGCCCCATGGACATGGTGGAGAACGTGAATTCTGCCGCTGGATATTGGTTGAAATACTTTCTGAGCTTGTTCTGGATCGTAAACATATCGTCGATCTGCTGGTCGGCTTCCGGCAACGAGATTTGGATCGATCCGATATGGACTCCACCGTTGCCGAATATTCCACCGCCACCGGCGGTTACGATGATATCCTTATATCCCTTTATATCTTCCCTGATCGCGGATTCGATCTCCAGGAGCACTGCTTCGGTGGCTTCCAGCTTGGTCCCTTGCGGAAGGGTCACCTGCAAAGACACCGATGTTTCGGTCATGGTGGGATACAGCGTCGTATTCATGACATCGAATGCCTGGAACGTTATGACCAGGATCAAAGCGACCAGAAGCAAGGTCAGCCAACGGTAGTCGATACAAACCGCCAAGACCCGCTTGTAGCCCCTGTCGAGAGCCTCGAAAGCCCGTTCCATGATATCGTCCATCCAACGCAGCAGGCGGAGCCTCAGAGGCTTCTGCTTGCGTGTGTAGACACGTACATAGGAACTGGTGAGTACAGGAATCAACGTTACAGACACAACGAGCGACGAGAGCAACGAAATGATGATTGTCCCGGCCATGGGAGTCAGTATTTCACCAAGCATCTCAAGGTTGTTGCGTAGCATGACGATCGGAACAAAAACACATACGGTTGTCAATGTCGAAGCGGAAATCGCCACAATCATTTCTTTTGTACCCAATAGGGCCGCTGTCTTCAGTTTCGAACCACGCTCGCGATAACGGAATATGTTCTCAAGGACAACAATCGAACAGTCCACCGTCATACCCAACCCAAGTATGAGCCCGGTCAAGGTCATGAGATTCAAGGAATAGTCGAGGAAGTACATGACCAAAATGGTAATCAGCATCGATATCGGAATTGAGATTCCAATGATAAAGGTGGACTTCAAACTTCTCAGGAAGATAAACAGGACAACCATGACCAATAGCACACCATAAATCAAGGATTGGTATACCGTGGTGATGGTCGAATCGATCATGGTCGTTGTGTCGATGGTGACATACAGGCTCACCGATTCCGGCAAGTTGCGATTCAACTCCTCGATGGCTTTATTGACGGCCGCCGCCACCTGAACGCTGTTGGCATCGGATTCTTTGGAAACGGAGATATAGACCCCTGGTTCACCGTTGATGAATACTTGTGAATTGGCAGCCTTGAATGCATAGGAGACTTCCGCCACATCGTCCAGGGTAATGACGGTTGTGGACACGACATTGCCCCTCGCGTCATAGTTGTTCACAGAATGCAGCAGTGTCTGGCGTATCTCGTCCAAGGAGGTGAATTCGGCGGTGGTACGGATCAGGTAATCGATATCACCTTCGGTAATCTTTCCAGCGCCAATCTGGTAGTTCTGGGGAAACAGGACCTGACCTACCTGCGAAAGGGTAATCCCATATGCCTCAAGCCGATTCTGGTCTACAGCTACCCGAACGAATTCGTCCTGACCACCGTTGATCGTCGTGGAGGATACTCCAGGAACCCTATCGAGCGCGGTTTGGACCTGGTCCTGGGCAATCTGGCGCAATTCGTTCGCACTCCGACCATTGCTCCCAATGACTGCGATATTCATAACCGGCATCATATTGGTATTCAACTTGAAGATCGTTGGGGATGATGCGTCGGACGGAAGCATATCTGAAATGATATTCAGGTTGTCGTCGATACTCCTGGACGCCTCATCGAGATCTGTTCCGTAATCGAATTGAATCATTACCATGCTGACGCCTTCGGATGACGTGGACATCAGGGTATTGATACCGCTTACATTGGAAATGACACTTTCGATTCGTTTGGTTACCGTCTCCTCGACTGTTTCCGGACTTGCACCGCTGTATGCGGTATACACGATCATCATGGGCAGATTCATCTCGGGGAACAATTCGACAGCCAGATTGGGTAAAACTACCAGGGCCAGTGAGATCAATACGATATATATGACGATAATCGTCGTCGGCCGATTGACTATAGTGTTGGTTAAACTCATACCTCTCCTCTTCTTCAGTCGACAATCTGAACAGTGGCGCCTTCTGTAAGGAGGGTCTGTCCTTGGACAACTACCGATTCACCGTTCTCCAAGCCTTCGGTGACCTGGGCGACTTCATCCACCACCAATCCGAGGGATATGTTCTTCCGATGGATCTTCATCTGGTCGTCGACCACATAGACATAGGCTTGGCTGCCTTCATAGAGGATACTCTCACGGGCGATAAGCAATGCGGCTTCAACCCTATCGGTATAAATCATAACCGAGGGGAACATGCCGACCTTGATCAACCCTTGCGGATCGTCGAGGGCGATATTCACCTTGAGTGTTCTTGTCGCAGGATGAAGGACCGGACTCAACGAGACTACTTTCCCAGTGAATTTTTGTCCAGGATATGCCTTGAAGACAGCTTCGGCCTCGGATCCGATGGCCACGTTCCCAATGAAACGTTCAGCGATCGCCACTTCGACTTCCAATGAATCGAGCAGACCGATACGGACCAAGGCTGCTTGGGGAGAGACCGTGGCCCCCACGGCAAAATTCACAGCCAGCACGGTTCCGTCAACTGGAGCGTCTACTTTCGTCTCCCGATACACCATGCCAGGACGTGATGGATCCACTTTCGCCAACAGGGTATCTTTGGTCACCCTATCACCCACCTCAACATCCAGGAACGTCAGATTTCCGCTAACCTCGGGGTAGACATCCACCGTCTTCGTATCGACCACATCACCGTTTGTCTTGATATAATCGCGCAATTCACCACTACTCGATTTTTCCACACGGACAGCGATGACCGTCTCTTCATCCGAAGATTCCCCCTCACCTTCGCCTGGAAGTTGTCCCTGAACAATCTGCGGAAAATTCTTGAATGGATTGACAACCACCACTACTACCGCGGCAATGACCAGCAGCAACAATATGATCAAGCCGATACGCTTCTTTTTCGATGTATTCCTATCTTTCATGGTTTGAAAAACTCCTTGATTGCATTTATAACTGTGCAATATCCATATTCAGGTCGTATGCGAGGTCGACAAGGGCGCTTGCATACTGGTAGTGCAGATACAGGATGTTCTGTTCAGCAGAGAACAGGTCGTATTGGGCATCCTCAACGGCAAGATAATCTGTGTACCCTGCCTCATATTGTGCCACTGTCATGCCATAGACACGCTCGGTCAGGGATCGGTTCGCACGGGCCACTTCAATTTGTCCTGTCAGGTTCTCAAGATTCTGTACCTGCATGATAACCGACTGTTCCAACTGGGTCCGGGTTTGTTGTTTGTTCAGCTGCAGTTTGTCTATGGAATCCTGGATTTTCGCCAGGGAAACCTGGGTCCTCGAATTGGGAATATGCCCATCCAAAGGAATACTCACAGCGACAGAGTATTGGGCCATATCATTCCAGGGACGAGTCAAGCCGACCGCACGACCCTCGGTTGTAAGTGCATATTGTGCAGAAAGACGTACCGACGGGCCAAGTGAGGACCGTCTCTGAAGTCGCATGGTATTTTCCAAGGAAACGATATTCATATCCAACAGGGTGAAAGCCAATGCAGACGACACCTGCTCCCGCAGGGAATCCGCTTCGACCGACAATTCCTGGTCGGGAAGCTCCCCAACGAGCTCGAGTTCCGTATCCAATGGCAATCCGAGCAATACTTTGAATCCCAACAATTGGGTTCGGTACGCGTTGAGGGTCTGCTGGTAGGAAGGTTTCAGGCGTTCGACTCCAAGCTGCGACGACAACAATTCGAGTTCGGATGCATATCCGCTATCGTAATTGGCCGACACCTTGGCATATTGTTTTTCCGCCATTTCCAGAT
>PGXU01000068.1 GCA_002839335.1 Spirochaetae bacterium HGW-Spirochaetae-4 | reverse complement strand
CAGTGGGGTGAACGCAATGGGCAAGGTAGCTGTCGACCGTGGAAAGACCGAGCGATTCGAGATACGCGATGGGAGGCATCCCATGGTCCCGAATGCAATCTTGGACTTCCTTCAGTGTTTCACTCGCATGTGTATGTACACGGCAACCGTTGGCTTTTGCTGTTTCAATGGCAAGCCGATAGGTCTCGGCCGTACAGGTGTAGACGGCATGGGGTGCAATATCATAATTGATCAATCCAGTCGATTGTCTGGAAATTTCCTGTAGGATCGGCAACCGCTGTTCAATCCGGGTCCTTGAATCTTCTATGCCACCGAACAGTGTCAATCCTATGTTCGCCTTGATCTTCGATTCCATGACCGCCTGGCAAGTTCCCTCGGGAAAGAAATACATGTCGGCGAAACAGGTGGTTCCGCTTACAATCATCTCTGCGATTCCAAGCAAGGAGGCAGGGTAGGTGTCTTCTTCGACCAATATGTCTTCCAGTTTCCAGACTTCCTCCAACCAATCGTGGAGATCGGAAACCGAGTCCCGATAATTGCGGAAATAGGTCATGCTCAAGTGGGTATGTGCGTTCACCAATCCTGGAAGCGCGATCATTCCTTCGGCATCGATGGTTTTGTCGGGTTGGAAATTGTTCGGAATGGTACCGAGGCCGACAATAGTCCTGCCGTCCACAGCGATCGATCCCAAGAAGACCTGATCTTCTGAAGTCATCGGAACGATAGTGGCATTGGTAATCAGGGTTTTCATGGGAACGATAGTACCATGAATCAACTTGAAATGTCATCGGCACAATGGAAGTAATTGAAGTCAAATGAGGATACGATATGTTCGTTCAGATTATCGATGAATGATTCCTTTTCCCTCTTGTTGATCGCGTCTATCATACCTGCGTGCCGTTTGCGCAGATAATCCGAAGGTAGGATTTTCGGTTTTGTATACGACTGGATATATTGGATCCGGGTTCTCAATACTTTCCACATACGGTGAAGAATGTCGTTTCCACACACTTTGAAAAAGTATTCATGGAAATTCAAATCGGCTTCAGTCGCTTCGAATATCAGCCCATGGTTGCAATAGGCGTCGGATTGTTGGGTAAAATCCAAGAGTATTTTTGCATCTTCTGGCGTCAACTTGTCGAAACAAAGGTTTGCTACACCAATTTCGAGTATTCGGCGGGTATCCAGAACGTTCTGAACATAGTCGGAGGTAATCTGGGTGACATAGGTGCCCTTGAATGGATATACGGTCAACAACCCCTCATTGGCCAATTGCGAGAATGCTTGCCGTACCGGGGTAATGCTTACCGCCAATTCTTTCGCGATCTTGGTCTCCACAAGTCGTTCTCCACTGGGGAGGGACTTGTTGATGATCAGCTTGCGAATAGTATCGCAGACCTGGTCGCTCACGCTCTTGCTTTCATGAATAATATTGTATGAGACGTCGGCCATATATACCATCCTTTTGGTAGGGTGTGGACAATTCCCAATCGTAACTTGGGGAAAGGAAGCTGCTTGACGATTCCCTTCCCGAGCGAATGCCGGGAACGTAAGGTGAAACAGTGTAACCTTTCATGGATTAAGTATACATCGGGATTCATGATTTTGCAATCGCTCTTGCAGTATCTATTGTGTATCCTGCAGGATGCAAATTATTTTCTTGACAGGTGGCTAGTCCGGTGTTAGCATATGTGAAAATTCAAATTTCAGGCGCTGGACGTATGTCCGGATGCGTCTGAAGGAGAGGTTAAAGGTTATGAAAAAGTTAGTTCTGATCACAGTCTGTCTTGTGATGATGGCGGGAATGGTATTCGCGCAAGGTTCGGCGGAACCAGCGGTAGCTTCCGTTGCAAAGTACCCCGATGGAGATGTCTCTTTCATCGTGCCGAACGGTGCAGGTGGAGGAAATGACCTTACTACCCGTGCTTTGATTCCAAGTCTGCAAAGATCGTTCGGAGTCAATGTCATTCCATTGAACCAGGGGGAATCGAAGGGTGCTGTGGCAGCGCAGAATGTCATGAGTGCCAAACCCGATGGAAGAACGTTCTATTTCAATTCCCAGACACTGATTCTTATGCCTTACGGCGGAATGCCTTCCATCGACCTGAACCAGTTCCAACCTGTCGCGCAGGTTGTCGAGGATACCGGAGTCATCTATGTGAAAGCCGATTCCCCGTATCAGACTATCCAGCAATTGCTGGCTGCCATGAAGTCCAGTACCTTGAAGATGGGACATAACGGGAACGGTGCCCTATGGCACCTTGCCTCGTTGCAACTTGCCAAGGCGACCGGAGCAAATTTCAGATATATCGCCTATACATCGGGCGGAACACAAATGCTGACAGCCCTTGCGGCAGGCGAAGTGGACCTGTGTATCGTGAATGCAGCAGAAGGCCGCTCCATGGTGGATTCCGGGTTGATCAAACCACTGGCTTCACTTGGAGAAACCAGGACCGATGTTTTTACCATACCTACGTTGGTTGAAGCCGGTGTCGACTACATCTTCCCAGTCTGGCGTGGCGTTTTCACCAAAGCCGGTGCAAGTGAAGAAATCCTTGCGGAAATCGACAAGGCCTTCAAGGCCGCGGTAGAATCGCCGGAATTCGTCGAATACGCAAAAAATAATGGTCTTCCCATAAGATATCGGGACCACAAGGAATTCAGCGCTTTCATCGAGAAGGAAAAGAAGGTCTACGCCGAGCTCATGGGTAGTCTGTAACCAGCAACGATTTGATGACACTCTGGCTGTTTGAATAAAGCAGCCGGAGGTCACATCCACTGAAAGGTTGATTTCATGAAAGATTATATAGTCGGTATATCTGGATTGGGTTTGTCCGGATATGTATTTTTTGCGTCCAAGGCCTTCCAGCGATTGGGCTCGGGGCTTTCTGAGGATCCTGCCTATTATCCCAGGATACTCGCTGGAATATTGGCTGCGATGTCGATTGGTTTGCTTATCGGAGCACTGAGAAAACGCAACAAGATAGAAGTCAAATTCAATAGGACACTGCTGATCAATCTTGGCAAGTTCTTGGGATTGTTGATTGTCTATATCCTGATTATCGTACCTCTCGGTTTCATTATCGCGACAGCATTGTTCACTTTCTCAATGATTTGGCTATTGGGCGGAACAAGGAAGCAAGCACTCGTCTATGCCTTGCCGATATCGCTACTGACCTACCTGTTGTTTTCCTACTTGCTCAAAGTGCCCTTGCCCAAAGGGTTATTACAATTCATCTAGAAGGAAATTACCATGTTTGATTTTTCATTGTACACGGCGGGACTTCCTCTGATGGGAATTACTACCATCATCGCTTTGATCGGTGGGACTCTCACGGGAATTGTCATCGGGGCCCTCCCGGGATTGAGTGCGATGATGGCCGTATCCATCCTTGTACCGCTTACCTATGGGATGACAGCCGAAGTTGCGATATTGATGTTGCTTGGTGTCTATTGCGGTGCGAACTATGGTGGAAGCATAGCTGCTACCCTCGTTAATATCCCCGGTACACCATCGGCGGTCATGACAACCTTGGATGCCTATCCTATGGCCAAGAATGGCCAAGCTGGACTCGCGATCGGATTGGCTACCATGTCTTCGGCCATCGGTGGTTTTTTCAGCGTGATCGTCCTGTCCATGTTGTCTCCTCTTATCGCGCGATTTGCCCTACAATTCACTTCGCTGGAGAAACTTTCGATTGCCATTTTCGGTATTAGCGTCATGGCCTTCATTTCGAAGGGCTCCACGGTCAAGGGATTGATGGCCGGTATCTTCGGTCTCATGGTCGCAAGTATGGGATTCGATCCGAATACCTCGATCCTTCGTTTCAATTTCGGCTCCATCTACCTTAACTCCGGGGTCAATTTCACCGCCGCCATGATCGGACTATTCGGCATGACTGAAATCATGCTTTCGGCTGAGAAGAAAGCAAAAAGCGTACCTGACAAACAAATCGAGGCCGTGAAGAATCCATTTGCCTGTTTCAAATATCTCCGTCTCTCATTGGGCAACCTATTCCGCTCGAGTGTCATTGGCGTCATAGTCGGAGCTATTCCCGGCGCCGGTGGAACCATCGCATCGATCATCTCCTATGCACAACAGAAGAAGTTATCCAAGCATCCCGAGAAGATGGGTCAAGGTGCCGTAGAAGGTATTGTCGCCGCCGAGGCCGCAAACAATGCCTGCACCGGAGGGGCGATGACCACACTGTTGTCGTTGGGAATCCCGGGTGATGCGGTTACCGGTATTCTCATGGGTGCGTTCATTATCCACGGTCTGCAACCGGGACCGAACCTGTTCAATACAAATTACAATCTCATCTCGGCGATTTTTATCGGCATGTTCCTGATCAATATCCTGATCTTGGTACTTGGGCTCCTCGGAGCGCCATATTTCGCCAAACTACTCAAATTTCCTCGACAATTGTTGAATACGGTTATCCTGGTACTCTGTGTCGTCGGTACGTTCGGGGTACAGAACAGCATGTTCGATGTCCGGGTAATGGTAGTCTTTGCCATCATCGGTTATATCTTCACCAAGCTGGAAGTGCCGAGGGCTCCGATCGTCCTCGCGTTGATCCTCGGTTCCATGATGGAGGAGAATCTTCGCAGATGGCTATCCCTTGCCGACGGCCAATATTGGGCATACTTCATGGAATGCAGCCGAAAGACACCGATCGCTCCGATTATTCTCGCCATAACCATATTTACCCTGATATCACCATTATTTAAAAAGACAAAAGTATTCTCTGAAGATGCTTTGGATGAATATGAAGAGATCAACAAGAAGAATTCTTAACGATAGAGGAAGCAAATGGAAACACACAATGTGAACTGGGAGACACTGCGAAAGCAATGTCAGGATTTGATGATGAGCTTGGATGTGCCCGAAAGCGAGGCCTGGACCATAGCGGACAATCTTGTCGACGCAGATCTCTGTGGTGTTGAATCACACGGTGTCAGCCGAATGTCGATCTATATGAAACGCCTGAAGAGTGGTGTGGTCAATATCAAAGGTGAATCGGTCATTACCCAAGAGCATCCTTCGAGTATCCACTGGGATGGACGCAACTCCATGGGTATGGTCACCGGTGTTAAGGCGATGCACCGATGCATCGAGAAGGCGCGGGAGACCGGGTGTTGTTTCGTTGCCGTAAACCATTCGAACCACTATGGCATGGCCTCATACTATGTGAAGATGGGTGCCGAGGCAGGGATGGTCGCCTTCAGTGGCACCAATGCTCCTCCCAACATTGCTCCGTGGGGGAGCCCTGTCGCGTACATGGGGACAAACCCGTTGGCTATAGCTGTCCCCACCCAAGGCGAACCGATGCTTCTCGATATGGCTCCCAGTGTTGTGGCTATGGGAAAGGTGATCCTGGCCGCCAAGTTGGGGAAGATGATTCCCGAAGGTTGGGCACAGACGAAAGAGGGTAAGCCGACCACCGATCCCAACGAAGGTATGAAGGGAACAGTGCTTCCCATCGGAGGGCCGAAGGGATACGGGCTCTCATTGTTCATGGATGTCCTGTGCGGGGTATTGGCTGATGCAGAATTTGGTCCGCACTTGAACAATATGTGGAGTGATTTTGAGAACCCGCAAAATGTCGGGCATGTATTTTGCTGTATCGATATTTCCAAATTCGTGGACCTGGATCGATTCAAGGAACGTATGCAGCAGATGATGACGGAGATCAAGGCGTTGAAGAAGAATCCTGGTGTCGAGGAAATTTTCGTTCCAGGGGAGATAGAACAACGTCGGCGGTCGCAACGGAAAAGGGACGGGGTGGAACTCCATGAGGTCGTGTACAATGAGATCCGTGGTCTCTGTGAAGAACACGGTGTGAATTTCATATTATAGCAGGGGGCTTGTATGTTTTTATTGGACTGTACGCTTCGCGATGGAGCGAATGTGATAGGAAAAGGCTTTTCAGCCGCAATGACTGTCTCCATGATCAAAGGATTGATCGACAACAATATCAAAGTGATTGAAATGGGCAACTGCCTCGGGGTAGGTGCCTATGATGCGAACGATTCGATTTCCCCTCTCAACGATGTGGAGTATGTGGATCTTGTCGCGCCATACCTGGACAAGGCGGAAATCGGCATGTTCATGGGGTACAAGAACGCCAATGATAGGAATATCGGATTGACCGCCGACAAGGGACTTCATTTTCTGAGGGTTGGGGCAAATGCCGGTGATGGCAAACTCGCATCGGATGCGGTTAGGCAAGTGAAAGCCGCAAACTTGAAATGCCGCTATTCTATGATGAAAGGGTATATCCTTGGACCGAAGGAATTGGCTGCCGAGGCAAAGATGCTCGAATCCTGTGGTTTGGATGAGATCACGATTATGGATTCGGCGGGAACGATGTTCCCTGAACAGGTGTATGAATATGTTTCCGAAATGGTCATGTCGATCAAGATTCCTGTGGGATTCCATGGGCATAACAATCTCAGCCTATCGATGGCCAATGCTATCGCAGCCGATGCGGCTGGAGCTTCCGTGCTCGATTGTGGTTTGATGGGAATGGCCCGGAGTGCGGGAAATCTTGCCACGGAAGTCGCGGTGGCCACCTTCCAGCGGATGGGAAAGCTTACCGATATCGATTTGTATGGCCTACTCCATTACATCGACAAGGACCTTATTCCCGCAATGAACGAATACGGTTACAAGACAGCCATCACACCCGAGGATCTGGTCTATGGATATGCCGGTTGCCACTCCAGTTTTGCCAACATGTTCGAGACTGTCGCGAAAGAGCAACAGGTCGACCTGTACAAATTGATTGTGGAAGTCTCAAAAATCGATCAGAAGGCTCCCCCCAAGGAATTATTGGAAAAAGTCGCCAAGCTGATAAAGTGAAGGGAATAGTATGAAAGAAAACCATCTTCGGAATTTGTTGAATTCTGGAAAACCCACCATGGGAACCAGGATGTGGTCGACGCTTCCTTTCTTTACAGAAGCAGTCGGTGCGACCGGTTTCTACGACTATGTGGAATTTGTTGCGGAATATGCGCCCTTCACCCTGTACGATCTGGACAATATTTGCATGGCTTGTGAATTGCATGGCATGGGGTCCATGATCAAGCTTGATTTCTTGAATCGCGGATATTTCGCCCAGAAGGCGATACAAAGTGGTTTCCAGTCTGTCATGTTCACCGATTGTCGGACTGCCGATGAAGTAATATCCTCCCTGAAGATGATAACGCCGGAAACCTTGGAGGAAGGCGGTACCTTCGGGTATGCGAACAGAAGGTATATCGGATTTCAGCCACGGATTACCCAAATGGCACATGCCCAGCGACAGCGGGACATCGTGGTTTCCCTGATGATCGAGAAACGGGCAGCGATAGAGAATATTGAGGAAATCTGCAAAGTACCGGGTGTGGATATGGTGCAATTCGGACCTTCCGATTACTCTCTGAGCAACGGATGGGATGCGAAGGACCATGTGCCGGAGACCAAGGAAGCCGAACGCCATATGATCAAGACTGCGATCGCGAATGGAGTGAGACCCCGTTGTGAGATACAGAAGGTCGAGGATGCGCGTTACTATGTCGAATTGGGTGTCAGGGACTTCTGTATGGGTGATCAGATGTGGAAACTCATGGCATCATGGGCACATGATGGGGAGAAGCTGCGGGATGTCCTGGCAACCGTATAATCCGGTTCTTTTCAATGTAATAATCGTGAGAGGTGAATAGTATGGAATATAGGGTATTGGGTAAGACGGGAATCCAGATTTCCAAATTGGGTTTCGGGACCATGACGTTCGGTAGCGAAGCCGATGAGGACATGAGCAAACGCCTCTTTCATAGATGCCGGGATGCAGGAATCAACATTTTTGACACAGCCAATATCTATGGTGACAAACGGGATGGCGAATCGGAAGAAATCCTCGGCAAATTGCTACAAGACTGCAGGGATGAAGTTGTCATCACCTCAAAGGTAGGAACTCCAAGATGGGGAAAGCCGAATGACGGCGGACTCTCACGTAGATATATCATGATTGAGGTAGAGAAGAGTCTGAAGCGATTGAAGACTGATCGGATCGATTTGTATTTCTTGCATAAGCTTGATCCGAAGACACCATTTGAGGAAACGCTTCGGGCATTGGATGATTTGCAGCGCCAGGGGAAGATAGTATATCCCGCGATAAGCAATTCCGCGGCATGGCAAATCGCGAAGTGTTTGGGAATATCCGCCAAGGAAGGTTTGGCACCGTTTGCGTGTATCGAACCGATGTACAATCTGGTGAAACGACAAGCCGAAGTGGAAATATTGCCCCTTGCCCAATCTGAGAACCTTGGCGTCATAACATACAGCCCATTGGGAGCGGGACTCTTGACAGGCAAATACAGTGGCAACAACAGGAATGCCGAAGGTCGAATCAGCTCTAGCCAACGGTATAAGGGCCGATACAACGATGAAAACTATTATGCGATCGCCGATGCGTTTGTCGCACACGCCAAGGAGAAGGGGGTGAATCCCTCTGCGTTGGCTATCGCATGGGTCATGTCGCATCCTGCGGTCACAGCCCCATTGATAGGTGCACGGAATTTGGAACAATTGGAAAGTTCCCTGGAAGCTTTGGCTATACCGATGACCGAGAGTTGGAGAAGGGAGATAAGCAGTCTTTCCATCGATCCTCCACCGGCAACCGATCGTACAGAAGAGAAGGCCTGAAGACCAAACGGGCGGATCCATGCTATTGTTGTACTGAAATGAGTGAAATCATAGTGTAACCGTTGTGGAGGGTTGTATATGAAGATTGTGATTTTGGACGGGTTCACCGAGAATCCGGGAGATTTGTCTTGGGAAGGCTTTGAGAAACTTGGTGGCGTCACAGTGTACGATAGGACCGCTAAAGAGGATATCATAGCTAGGATAGGTGATGCGCAGATCGTTGTCACCAACAAGGTCCCGTTGGATGCGGGAACTATGGAAGCTTGCCCGTCGATCAAGTATATCGGTGTATTGGCAACCGGTTTCAATGTAGTCGATACGGTCACCGCGAAGGAAAAGGGGATAGTGGTCACCAACATCCCTACCTATGGAACAGCTGCAGTTGCCCAATTCGCCATGGCGCTCCTGTTGGAGATTTGCCACCGTGTGGGGCATCATAACAAGACTGTCCATGAAGGTCGGTGGAGTTCTTGCCCCGATTTCTGTTACTGGGACTATCCATTGATCGAACTGGCCGGCAAGACCATCGGTATCATCGGGTTTGGCCGTATCGGGCAAAGTGTCGCAAAATTGGCAATGGCTTTTGGGATGCCGGTCCTCGCATACGATGCCTTTCCAAACAAATCCTTGGAGAGCGACATGTGCAGATATGTCGATATGGAGACATTGCTGGCCAACTCGGATGTCATTTCCCTGCATGCTCCCTTGACTCCGGAAACCCAGGGGCTTGTCAATAAAAAGACCATTTCACGGATGAAGGACGGGGTAATCATCCTCAACAATTCCCGTGGACCTCTGATTGTGGAACAGGACCTACGTGAAGCCTTGCTTTCTGGAAAAGTGTATGCTGCGGGGCTCGATGTGGTCTCGAGCGAGCCGATCAAGGCGGACAACCCATTGCTGGGGCTCGACAATTGCATCATAACACCGCATATCTCGTGGGCACCCAAGGAATCCCGGCAACGTCTCATGGACATAGCGGTGAACAACCTGAAGTCGTTCCTCGAAGGTAATCCGACGAACGTGGTGAACGGCTGATCGGCACTTGGTGTCCAATTATTGAGAAAAGAAACAAGGGCTTGTCGCTTTCGCGGCAAGCCCTACATCATTTCAGTCGACGCAAGCGGTTAATACTTGCCGTACAGCGGTCCATAGGCATTGCACGCACGATAATCGGCTCCTTCCTTGTCCATGCCGAACGCATTCCACGCGCTGGGACGGAAAATCTGGCTCTCGGGTACGTTATGCATGCAGACAGGAATCCGCAACATCGAGCAGAGGGTTATCAGATCGGCACCGATATGGCCATAGCTGATCGCCCCGTGGTTGGCTCCCCAAGCTGCCATGACCGAATAGACGTCCTTGAATGGGCCGTCGTTTTCCTCAAGCCGGGGCACGAACCAAGTCGTGGGCCAGGTGGGATCGGTCCGCTTGTTGATCTTATCGAATACGGCATCGGGAATATCGCAAGTCCAGCCTTCCGCAAGTTGCAGGACCGGACCGACACCCTTGACCATATTCAAGCGGCTCATGGTCACCGGCATTTCGCCTGTTGTCAGGAATGTGGATGAATAGCCGCCACCTCTGAAATACCCACCATTTCCAACACTGAAATCAGTAGCATCGAGTGTTGCGGCGACATCGTCGGGAGTGATCTCCCAGAAATGCTTCATAATGGAATTTCCGTCGGTATCCTTCATTCTTCCTGCGGCATCCAAGGTGGTCGCTCCCGAGTTGATCAGGTGGATGAATCCATCTTTCGCACGTCCTTCGGGCTTCCAACCTGTCACCCGTTCTATCGCCTCGGGGCTCCAATAGGTCCGCACATCACTGAATATCTGGGCACGATTGGTGAGCAGTTTTCCGAACAACATGGCGGTTCCATTGCAGAAATCGTTCTCTGTGGCCATGATATAGGGTTCGCGAATCCCGTTCCAATCAAAGGAGGTGCACAACATGGTCTCCATGAAATCGCCATTCGGCCAGTGGTCGGTCCATTGCCTTTGGCCTTGGAATCCTGCGGCTATGGCATTGCGTCCCAACGATTCCTCGGCGAAGCCCAACTTGGCGAGCTTTTCGTTGCCGACCATGAGGTCGCGTCCGATCATGACCATCTTGATACAGTAGTCCCAATCGGCTTTCCGCTCTGCCTCGGTACGTTGCCACTCCGGGGGGTTCACGATATCGGGTGCCTCGGTGCAATTTTCCGCGACCCACTGCTTGGCCATGGCAAATTCCTCGGGATCGAAAATCTCCTCCTCGACACGCCGGGCGATCTCGCTCATATCAATGACTTCGGTCCTCATGCCCAAGTAGGCTTGGAGGAAATTCTGGTCGACAATCGATCCCGCGATACCCATGGAACAACCACCGATAGACAGGTACGAACGATTCTTCATGCGCGCCACCGCAACACCGGCACGGGCAAAACGAAGAATCTTTTCCGAGACATCCTCGGGAATGGAGGTGTCGCTATTGTCCTGGACATCACGTCCGTAGATACCGAAAGCGGGAAGGCCCTTCTGGGCATGGGCGGCAAGGACCGCGGCAAGATACACGGCACCGGGTCGTTCTGTTCCATTGAAACCCCAGACAGCCTTGACCGTCAACGGATCAGCATCGAACGTTTCCGTACCGTAGCACCAGCAGGGAGTGACAGTAAGGGTGACGGCCACATTCTCTTTAGAGAATTTGGCTTGGCACTGTGCGGCTTCCGCAACCCCACCGATCGTAGTGTCGGCGATAATGCATTCCACCGGTTCACCCGTGGTATGTCGGAGGTTGTCCGTAATGAGTTTTGCGGCAGCCTTGGCCATATTCATCGTCTGGTCTTCCAGCGATTCCCTAACTCCCCGGTGTCGACCATCTATTGTCGGACGAATTCCAATCTTCGGCAGGTCGTCGGCGTAGCGACGTTCAGGTCCTATGTTTTTTATACGGTTAACATTTGCCATTTGGCACCTCCTATGGTATATACTATAGCTACGATATTGGCCGTGTAATCGTTTACATCGACTCCAGTATCGCATGGAGTCCCAGATAACGCAATCATTATTTACCACCTGGCGGGTGGGAGGAGAGATAGTCATGTTGAAGAATATTCCTTCGCTGTTGAGTCCCGAATTATTGAAGATTCTCATGGAAATGGGCCATGGTGACGAGTTGGTGATCGGGGATGGCAATTTTCCCGCAGCATCCTGTGCACAACGTCTGGTTCGTCTCGACGGTTTGGGGGTTCCTGAAATCCTGGAAGCTCTGTTGAAGGTGTTTCCCCTGGACAAATATGAGGCCAACGCGTTTCTCATGGAGAAGATTCCGGGGGATTCGGTAGCGACTCCGATTTGGGAAACATACAAGAAAATCGCCAAATCTGGCGATCCCAATTTCGCCGAATTCGGCATGATCGAACGTTTTGCGTTCTATGAAAGGGCTAAAAAGGCCTATGTGATCATAGCTACCAGCGAACAATCGTTGTACGCGAATATCGTATTGAAGAAGGGAGTGGTGGTCTCCTGAGCAATCGGCACTCCGGTTGTCACAACCACATGCCAATCTGAGGTTTGTCGGAGCGGTCGATCAGGTCTTGAAGGGTAAACTTGTCTACCACCTCATCGATCGCTTTCTGCAATTTGCTCCACAGTGGCAACGTGTCGCAGTCTCCGGAGCGGCTGCAGGAATCCGCCCCATCATCCAAACAGGGCACGGGAGCGAGGCTCCCTTCCATCAATCGGAGGACCATGCCGGCGGTTATCTGCGAAGGTTCGCTGGAAAGGCTGTATCCACCCTGAGGGCCACGGACACTTTTGACATACCCTGCGCGTACCAGTTGGATAATGATTTGCTCCAGGTACTTGTGGCTGATTTGTTGCCGACCTGATATTTCCTTGATCGAGACATTCTGGTTGGGGTGCCTGGCAAGATCAAGCATGAGCCGCAGTGCATATCTACCTTTAGTCGAAATTCGCATTCAGTGTCCTCCACTCGTTCCAATTATACTATAGCCTGCATATAGGAACAATAGGGATATAAGAAAGAGCGTCCATTTCCGGACGCCCTTTCTCGTTGCGCAGGGAATGTATTACCTGTCGAAGAGGTATTGGTTCAGAAGATTGTTCAACATCTCCTGTTTCCCGCTGATATCGTCGGTCTTGGCTTTTCTTCCGAGATCGGCCAGCTTTTCGAGGGACAATTTGCCTTCCTCGAACGCTTTTCCATCACCCGAGTCGAAGGATTTGTACCTATTGGACTTGAATGCATCCATCTTGCCATCCGCAAGTATCTTGTCGGCTGTCTCCAATCCAAGTGCAAACGCATCCATACCACCGATGTGGGCAATGAACAGGTCGGCCAGCTCCGTCGAATTGCGTCTCCGCTTCGCATCGAAGTTCAAACCGCCGCTATGGAGTCCGCCATTTCTGAGGATTATGAGCATGGCCTCGGTGGTTTCGTATACGTTCGTGGGGAATTCATCGGTATCCCAGCCATTTTGTGCATCACCTTGGTTCGCATCGACACTGCCGAGCATACCATGGTCGACACACACCTGAAGGTCGTGAGCGAACGAGTGGCCAGCCAAAGTAGCATGGTTGTTCTCGATATTGCATTTGAAATCCTGTTCCAAACCCTGGTCCTTTATGAACGCGATCGCGGTTGCCGCATCGTAATCATATTGGTGCTTCGAAGGTTCCATAGGTTTCGGTTCGATGAAGAAGGTGCCGTTGAACCCGATGTTCCGACCATAGTCACGGGCCATGCGGAAGAATGTGCCCAGGTGGTCCTGTTCGCGCTTGGTATCGGTATTCCAGAGGGTCATATAGCCTTCACGTCCTCCCCAGAATGTATACCCGAGGCCTCCGAGCATCACATTGACATCGAGGCTTGTCTTCACTTGCAATGCCGCTCTGCCTACAACGGGAAAATCGGGATTCGATGCGGCTCCGTTCATATAACGGGGATGGCTGAATAGGTTGGAGGTGTTCCACAACAGTTTTACCCCGGTCTTTTCCTGCAACCCTTTCAGGTAGGCGGCGACCTCCAGGTAATTCTTTTCGTATTCTGCGGCGGTCTCACCCTCGGGTGATGCGTCGATATCATGGAATGCATAGAAAGGTGCGCCGATCTTGGTGAAGAATTCGAAAGCTGCCTCGGCCTTGTTCTTCGCGGCCTGCATCGGATCCGAATCCTTCCAAGGAAACACCATGGTTGCTTTCCCGAACGGATCGTTTCCATCGGCACAGAAGGAGTGCCAATAGGCTATGGAGAAACGAAGGTGTTCCTCCATGGTTTTTCCTGCAACGACCTTCTTCGGATCGTAGAACTTGAATGCCAATGGATTGTCCGATTTCGGACCTTCGTAATTGATTTTTCCAATTCCCTTGAAATACTCGCGATTTCCTATAAATACATCACTCATGGTTTCCTCCTTGAAAAATGAGTTCGTGCCTGTCAGCTGTATAGCGGACCAACTGTCGCAACATAGGTCCTGTATGTAGTGTATGCCTTTTCATAAGCCTTCACATGAGCCGGTATGGGATTGCATGCGGCTTCGGTTTCGAGTTTCACATGTTCGGCGACCAGTGTACCCATGTCTTCGGGGTTTCCCGTCGTATGGGAGAGACACCAATACGCTTGGAGCGCCGCACCGAAAGCCGCAGCTTCGGAAATTGCGGGAATGACGACCGGCAGGTTGCAGACATCGGCCACCATCTGTCGCCAGACTTTCGATTTCGCCCCACCGCCGATCAATCTGATTTCCTTGGCTGCATATCCAAGGTCTCCGAAGGCGTCCAAGCCAAGCTTCAATCCGAAGATCGCCGATTCCAAGGCGGCCCTGCTTATGTTCTGTCGGGTCATGTTGTGCAAATCGAATCCAAAGAGGCTTCCCCGACCATGGGGATAGTTGGGAGTCCGTTCGCCGTTGAAGTAGGGGAGCATGACAACTCCCTCGCACCCGATCGGTGCCAGCTGGGCACTTGCGTCGAACGCTGCGACACCTTGTTCAAACAGTGAACGCGTTACCTCGCTTGCAACCGTACAGTTCATGGTACAGAGCAATGGGAGCCAATTCCCGGTGGATGAGCAGAAAGCCGCAAGCAATCCCTGGGGATCGACGACCGGTTTGTCGGAGGCTCCGAACAAGGTGCCTGAGGTACCAAGACTCATGGTGAGTGTACCGTCACGTACGGTTCCGGTACCGATTGCTCCCATCATGTTGTCTCCACCACCCGATGATACGGGAATCCCTTCAGGTATGCCCAGACTTCGGGAAGCTTCGGCTGTGGTGTAGCCGGCACACTGGTGGGCTTCGATCAACCTGGGAAGAACAGTGGACAAGTCGCGCTGGTCATCGAGGCAGGCCAACAGTCGTTTCGACCATGTCCGGGTACGGATATCGAGCAGTGCGGTACCCGATGCATCGCCGTACTCCATGACAGCCTCGCCGGTCAGCCAGAAATTGATATAGTCATGTGGCAACAGGATGTGGGCCATGCGGGAGTACTTTTCGGGGTGTGTACGCTTGAACCAGAGTATCTTCGAGGCAGTGTAGCCGGGAAGAATCAAATTCCCCTCGTTCTCGAGCAACGATTCCGTGCCACCTGCGCAGGACGTGATGAGGTCGCATTCCGCCGAGGTCGACGTATCGTTCCACAGTTTGACTGGATGCAGTACCTCTCCCTGGGCATCCACAGGCACAAATCCATGTTGTTGTCCGGACACGCCAAGCGCACAAACCTGCTTCCTGATCGCAGGGTCGATGGATTGGAAGCAGCTGGTCATGGCAACAATCCACCACCGGGCTTCCTGTTCCCGCGTCCCGTCTTCTCCCGATACCAGTTCATGTGGAGCCTGGGCGGTGGCAAGGATGGTTTTCGCATCCGTATCATAACAAATTACTTTCGTGCTTTGCGTACCTACGTCAATACCTGCAACTACAGCCATACCAGTACCTCCGAAGCTCTGTGGTCTCGTATTAACTATCGTATACATATAGGTTCATAATGAATAGACAAAATTGTACAGGCATGTATATTATTGACATATGGATATATTGGACGCGGTATTTGTCTACCAGATGCGCAATCGGAACGAATTGCGATGGCACGGTCGTACGCATGCCCACGGTGCGCATGAATATGAAATACATTACTTCCTCGGAGGGGAGGGGGAATTCATAAACGGGAAGACTTCGTATACGATAAATCCCGGGATCCTCTTCATCTCCGTTCCGCATACGGTCCACACGATCAAGGCAAAAGCGCAGGATCCGATCACCTACTACGCCATCCTGGTGCGTTTGGAACCCGATGAGGAGGCGATCGCTACCATGATGCGTGCACAAGAGCATCTTTCGCCGTTCCATATCGGAACCAACTACCGGTTCTTCTTTGAGGAGGTGAAGGAAAAGGGATTGTCCCAATCCATGCATCGAAGGCAATCGGCCTGCCATCAGGTGTGCTCGCTACTCTATCTGCTTGAGGACGGGACAACCGGTTTGGGGACCGACAACGAGAGCCGGCATTTGGAACGGGCCCTTCGCATCATGCAGAAGAATGTCATGGGCACATTGACACTCAACGAATTGGCCCAAGACTTGAACCTGACCGAGTCGTACTTCATCCGCCTCTTTTCCCGGAGGATGCGGCAGACGCCCATGAAGTACTACATGAAACTGAAAATCGAGGCTGCCAGTGCGCTGCTGACATGTACGGAACTGTCAGTCAAGGAAATAGCCGCCAAGCTCGGTTTTTCCAGCGAGTTCCACTTCAGCAAGCAGTTCAAGCTCAAGACTGGAATGGCTCCCACGTACTATCGGAGGAACTACCTGCAGATGCTCGGGACCGAGCATGGGACGCCATCTTCAGAAGGTTAGGGCAACGACTCCGACTGTCGCCAATCCGGTTATGAAAATCGAAATGCCTCCCATCGCACCTTGGGTCTGCCCCAGCTCCAATGCTTTCGCGGTGCCTATGACGTGGCTGGATGTTCCCAGTGCAACCCCCTGGATGATCGGATCGGTGATACGGAAAAGCTTTATCAGTACCGGCGCCGACAAGACTCCGGTTATTCCGGTAATCATAACGGCCATGACGGTAAGCGATGGTTGGCCTTGCAACAATGCCGAGATCTCTATCGCTATCGCGGTGGTGACCGACTTCGGTGCCATCGATACGGTTAGGATATCGGGAAGGCCTAGCCATTTGGCCAATAGTATGACCGATCCTATCGAGGTTGCGGCTCCGACAGTGCACCCCACAACGATTGGGACGAAATGCTGTTTCAACAAATCGATTTTCGAATAGACGGAGACTGCGATACAGGTGGTTGCGGGGAAAATCAACATGATGAGGAAATCACCTCCCACCTGGTAGGATTCGAGGGGGATTCCGGTCAGTTGAAGAAATCCGATACAAAGGGCGGCGGCGATCACCATGGGATTCAACAACGGTGAACGTACCTTTCTGGTGACGAGGATACCGAACTCGTAGGCAAGGAAGGTGAGGGTGATACCGAACATCGGGGAGTTCACTATGGTGTTCACTGACC
>PGXU01000067.1 GCA_002839335.1 Spirochaetae bacterium HGW-Spirochaetae-4 | reverse complement strand
ACACCGGATTCTGTTCCGATCTTGCGGGATCGTCCGAAACCTTTTCAGGAGTCGACCATGTTTGTGTTCCGGCCTTCAACCGTGCCACATAAATGGAAATATCGGACATTCCCTCCTGCGTACCGGCGAACCACGTGCATAACAGATCCCCATTGGGCATAGGCAATACATTCGAAGCATGGTTCTGAACTGTATCGGTGGGAAGATATGCCTCCAAGCGCTGCCGATCTCCGTGGGCGGGTCCTATTGTTCCGTTTCCAAATTCCAATGTATCCGTCATGCAGCACCTCCATGCCTATGAAAACCAAATTACTGTGGATCGACCAACGACCCCGCGATGCTTTCCTCCATCCTATGGCAAGCCACGCAATGCCCATCCTCCAATTTCTTGAGCTCCGGTTCGGATTCGGCACACAACGGCAACGCGAAACGACAACGGGGATGGAACCTGCAACCCGATGGCGGATCGATCGCATTGGATACGTCCCCGCACAGGATTATCCGCTTCCGCTCGCGTTCCCTATCAGGGTCCGCTTCAGGTACTGCGGATAACAATGCGGTGGTATACGGATGGATCGGATTGTTGAAAAGCTTGTCCTTGGGAGCAATCTCCATGATCTTTCCCAAGTACATGACGATGACCCTATCGCTGATATGTCGAACGACAGCGAGATCATGGGCTATGAAAAGATAGGTGAGATTATATTTTTCTTGGATATCCATGAGCAGATTGATTACTTGCGCCTGAATGGAAACATCGAGTGCGGATATCGGTTCGTCGCATACGATAAAATCGGGATTGCTGGCCAAAGCACGGGCGATACATATCCGCTGCCGCTGTCCACCGGAGAATTCATGCGGGTATCTGTTGGCGACGTTCGGATTCAATCCGACATCTGAAATCAGTTGGGCGATGCGGGCGGGAATCTCATTGGCCGGCAACAGGTCATGAACCTTCAACGGTTCGGAAAGTGCCTCGCCGATGGTCATCCTCGGATTCAATGTGGAGTAGGGATCTTGAAAGACGATCTGGATATTTTTCCTGATCGACCGCAACTCCTTGTCCTTCAACTTTGCCAGATCCACCCCGTTGTAGAGCACTTCACCGGAAGTCGGTCGAAACAACTGGAGTATAGTAAAACCGGTGGTTGATTTTCCACACCCCGATTCCCCGACGAGTCCCAAGGTCTCACCCTCATAGATATCGAAAGAGACATCGTCTACCGCATGCACGATCGCGGACTTCTCACCGAAGGCACCGAGTTTGACAGGAAAGTGTTTCACCAGATGCTTTACTTGGACCAAGGTCCTCTTGTCTTCACCAACACTCATGCTCGACTCCCCCTATTTCCAACATCCACCCAACAAGCGACCCGATGCAGGGAGTTCGGCCCGATATCCGGAATATCCCTCAGCTGTGGGTTTTCCTGCTCGCATCTTTCGACTTTAAAGGCACAACGAGGTGCGAAGGGACAACTTGTCGGTTTCACATAGAGATTGGGAGGCGCCCCGCCTATCGAGGGCAAACGCTTCCCATGCGATGCATCCACTTTGGGAATCGAGTGCAGCAAACCTATTGTGTACGGGTGTCTTGGATCCTTGTATATCTCATCCAGGGATGCTTCCTCGACTATCAAGCCCGCATACATGACGATGATTCGGTCAACCATTCCCGCAAGAAGACTGAGGTCGTGCGTGATCCAGATAATGCTGGTATTCAACTTGACGCGCAAGTCTTTGACCAATTCGACTATCTGCGCTTGGATAGTCACATCCAAAGCAGTTGTCGGCTCATCGGCAATCACCAGCGAGGGCTCGCTGAGCAGGGCCATCGCAATCATCACGCGTTGTCGCATTCCACCTGACAACTGGTGGGGATATTCGTTCAGGCGTTCGGTACTGTTGGAAATTCCCACAAGGTCAAGATATTCGGCAGATCGTCTCATAGCCTCTTGCTTGGGCATCTTCTTGTGGTACATCAAACCTTCCGACAACTGTATGCCGATCTTGACGAATGGGTTCAACGAGGTCATGGGATCTTGGAATATCATACCGACCTTGACACCTCGGATATAATTCATTTCCTGCGTTGTCGCGTGTGAAATATCCTTGCCGTCCAATAGCACCGTGCCATTGGTGATTTGCGCCGAAGGTGGCAAGAGCTTGATGAGACTCATCATGGTCACACTCTTGCCACATCCGGATTCACCCACAACACCGAGCATCTCTCCTTTCTCAAGACTGAAAGAGACGCCATTCACCGCATACAGATACCCGGAACGAGCTTTGAAACGAGTCTCAAGATTTTTTACTTCCAACAATTTCGCCACAATTAACCCCTTTTCATGAACAGCAGATCAGGAATGTACAAATCCTGTCCCACACACTTTCCGGCGATCTATTTCCACTGCCTCGGATTGAGTGCGTCGTTGAGGCCATCACCCAAGAAACTGAAAGCGATGGTAACAACTGCCAACACCGCCGCCGGAGCGGCAAGTGTATGTGGATACAATTGCCATACACGCAACCCGTCGCTGATCATATTGCCCCAGCTGGGAATCGGTGGCCGAACTCCTACCCCGAGGAAACTGAAGGAAGACTCCAGAACCATTGCTTCCCCAAGAGTCGCACTGATGAAAACGACTATCGGCCCGATTGAATTGGGGATTACATATTTTGTGATGATCTTGCTTGTGGGCACCCCCAGCGCTTTTGCCGCCAATACATAGTTCTTGTTCTTGATCGAAAGTATTTGCCCACGGATAATACGTGCTGCCTTGGGCCACTTGATCAATGCAAGGGAACCAAACACCAACACGAAATCCGCCAGAATGGTATTGCGATAGAATTCGTTGTGTGTCGCCAGGAATTGCGCATCCATCCAATTGACCATACGCGGTTTCAGGGACACATTTATCACAATCACCAATAGGAGCGAAGGGACCGACATGACGATATCGATGAACCAAACGACAAAAGCATCGACCTTGCCACCCAAATATCCACCCAAAGCACCGATAGCCATTCCAATGATCAGACTGAGCATGGTAACCGAAACCGCAACGATAACGGCCGTCCTCGCACCGTAGATAACCCGGCTCAAGATATCCCGTCCCAGATCATCGGTTCCGAACCAATGCTTCATGGATGGAGATTGGTTTCTTGCCATGAGATCCTGGTCAAGGAAATCGTATGGCGTGATATACGGCCCGAAAATTGCAATGATGAAGATGGCAAGTATGACAACAAGACCGATAACCGCCAATTTGTTGGCAATGAGCCGGTTGAATGCATCCTTATACAAGCTGAACTGTTGTTCGTCTTGCGGTATATCCATTATTTTCTTACGCATCACTCGTCTCCCTTTCTCTTGGCTGCCGCACGCGGATCAAGCAACGGATATGAGATATCGACCAACAGGTTCGATAGCATGACTACAATGGAGAAAATCAAGACTATCGCCAGGATCACCGGATAGTCGGAATCCTTGATTGCGGTCTCGGTCAATCTTCCCAGACCGGGTAGACCAAAAACCTTCTCGATAAGTATGGAATTGTTCAGTGTCCCGATCACTATCAAGCCGATTTGGCTGACTACCGGAGTAAGTACCGGACGCATGATATGCCTCACCACCACGGTCCGCCTCGGCAGCCCCTTCGAACGTGCTGTACGAACATAATCTTCGCTCAGGACCTCGAGGACACCGGCACGCGCCTGCCGTATGATCAGAGCCATGGGATTCAACCCAAGCACCAGCAGAGGAACAATCACCTTGGCATTGAACATACCGCTCCAGCCATACGGGACATCCATCCCCAGGCCAAGCACCATGACGACAATAATCAGCGGACCGGCGACGAATACAGGAATGCCCCACGTGAATAGGGCAAAACCCACAATCATATTGTCAACCAACTTGTTCTGGTTCAACGCCGCGACTACTCCCAGCAATATTCCTATGATGGACAGGAAGAATATCGCCGTGAGTCCGAGTTTCAATGTGACTGGAACGGCTGCCTTCAGCATATCGTTGACCGAGCGACCGGAAACCAATGAATTGCCAAAATTACCATGCATGATATTCCAGACATAATTCCCGAATTGTACAATGAAGGGACGATTCAGACCTGCTTCCTCGCGAATAGCCTCGATACGCGCTTCATCATAGGCGACATCTCCTGGCGCACGAAGGAATATCAGTTTTATCGGGTCCCCTGCACCAAAGTACACCAATGCATAGATGAGCAAGAGGATCAATAGGACCGAGGGAATCCATCTAAGCAGTCTATGTAAGATATAGCGTCCCATGTTTCTTCCTTTTCTTTACAAGAGATTCGTTCGAACCGACATGGCTAGCCGTCTGCAAGCTGTACAGAACACAAGAGTCGGATCGCATGTGACTGCGACCCGACCCCCGGCGTGTTGCCACTACGGGCGCTTTGCCTCGTCGATTGTGACATTCCAAGGTTCGATGACCTGCCAGTCATCATTCTTCTCGAAATTGTTTACCCAAGGCATAGCCCACTTCGACATTACGTCATAGTAGTACGGAATAAACAAATATTCATCTCTAAAGATATTCTGTGCTTGTTGTGCCAATGCATTGCGGGAAGGATCCGATACACCCTTCACACTCGCCTGCTCAAGAAGCTTGTCCACCTCGGCATTGCCGTATCCACCCAATTTGTTTCTCGCATTGCCGGAACCGGAATGGATCGCTCCCATCAAATAGGAGACTGCATCGGGAACACGTGTACCGACATCGTCACGGAAAATCTGGACACTCGCCTGGTCTGGACCGGAATAGGTCTCGATAGCGGGTTTCATTTCAATTCCAGTTATTCCAAGAATGGTTCTCCACTGCTCCGCTATGTACTGTGCCGCGGCTTCGTGGGTTGGTGTGCTGATACCGACAAACATAATCTTGGGCAAATATTTTGCGTCCTTGTACTTCGATGCGGCCAAGGCTTTCTTCGCTGCATCAGGATCGTATTGATATGCCTTGAAATTGGGATCGACACCGGGAACCTTGTTCAAGATCTGGGTCGCAGGAACAAACGGTCCATCGGGATACGCGGCAAGAGCAAGTTCATCAGGATTGATAGACATGATCAAAGCCTTTCGGATATTGATATCGTCCATGGGGGGTTTGTGCGCATCGATCCAGAATTGCTGGCCTTTTGCAAGTGGTGGACCGCTGATGAAGTCGGCTCCAAGATCCTGCACGATAGTGGGAGTAATCAATTCGGTATGCGCATCCATCTTACCGGTCTTGAGCATCAGGGTTGCGGTACTGGCATCGGAAACCGTTGTCAGCACAATCTTGTCCAACTTGGGGGCGGGTCCGAAGAAGTTCGGGTTCGGAACCAATGTGATGATACCTTGGTCAAGATCCATGGATTCGGGCATGAATGGTCCAGAAACGACAACACCATTCTTGGGTGACCACCATTCGGTCTTCTCATTGCCATTCGCATCCTCAGCTTGGGAAATCTTGACTGGGGCAATCAGTGCCGTCGCAATCTTCTGGTCGAAAATCGGGTCGGGACCGGCTAAAGTGACAACCAGGGTCTTTTCATCCTTCACGACGATACCAGACATTGCCTTTGCCTTACCCAAAGACACATCCAGATACCCGTTAACTCCACCGAGGAAAAGGTCGATACGGGCATGCTTGGTATTGGGTCTCGCACTCAGGTCCCAAGTTCCCTTGATGTCTGTCGCGGTGATCGGCGATCCATCTGAGAAGACAGCTTTCGGATTCACCGTCAATGTCCAAGTCGTATAGGTGGAATCCGCTTCGGCTTTCGACAGCACGTACGGTTGCAGGACACCTTCCTTGTCGAAATACATCGGGGCAGCCCACATCAACGACTGCCAACGTGCCGAGTGACCACCACCTTGAAGCGGTGACCAGTTCTGCTGAAGAACCGGGTGGGCAATATTCAGGACTTGTCCAGAATCGGCGGCTTTCGCGTCCGTTTGGCCTCCAGCGAAAACGGAACCCAAGACCAAACAACCGAGCAATAGAATTGCCAGTAGCTTTTTCATACGTCTTTCTCCTTTTTGTTGATATCGAATACGTGATTTTTCACGTTCAACCCAAATGAATCGATCACAGCCATGAGTGCTGTATCCACTTCCGTATCGGGAACCAATGATGGCAACCGATTGTTCCCCACGGTCGCGTCCATGAGGTAGAGGATGCGCTTGACCATTGCCGGTGGATATCCAGGGGCATAGAGAGCCTTCCGCAAGGTGTTTACCTTTTCCTGCGCGGCCAGAGCCACTTCGGACTCACCCGCGACGAACGCCGTTGTTATGGCATGTATCCAAGTCGGAACGACGTTCGCCATACCGGAGACACATCCGCTCGCACCCCGTTCCAATCCGTAGAGGATTAGCGAATCGGTTCCGGTATAGAACTCGAATCCCGGCTGGTCGGTCACAATCCTGGACAATCCGTCCAACCGTTCCGTTTTGCCGCTGGAATCCTTGATACCCTTGATGTTCGGATGCTTTGCCAAACGTGCGACAGTCGCGATATCGATGGAATTGCCGGTCCGGGCCGGAATCTCGTAGATATACACGGGGACGTCCACTTCATCGGCAATACGCATATAATGCTTGTACAAACCCTCCTGGGTACAGGCAATGAAGTATGGAAGAATAGCCGCAACCGCTTCAACGCCTATCTGCGCGAATTCCCTTGCCAAAAGAATGGTCTCATGGGTCGCCGGACAGCCGGCATTGGCGATAAGCCGGGCTTTGCCTGCTGTCGCTTCGGCGCAGGCTTCGACCACGCGGACTTTTTCCGAGAAGGTAAGGCTTGAGAAATCACCGTTTGTCCCACACGCGAAGATATCGTTGCCTGCGGCTATCTGCCGGGAAGCTTCCTGCTTGATCCGGTTGTAGGCAACCGATTCGTCTGTGTTGAACGCTGTTATCAAGGCTGTGAAGGTCGATTGGTTCATCATATGTGCCTCATACCATCCTTACGCCCATCTCGATAGCCTGTAGCATGCTCTCGGGATTCGCCCTTCCTTCCCCAGCTTTCCCGAATGCAACGCCATGGTCGACGGAAGAACGGATTATCGGCAGACCGAGGGTAATATTCACTCCCGACATGGACAACCAGGTATTGGTTGCCCTGTCATAGTTGAAACCTGCCAACTTCGTGGGGATATGTCCCTGGTCATGGTACATGACCACAACGATATCGTACTGTCCACCTTTCATCTTGGAGAAAACCGTGTCTGGAGGAATCGGACCTTCCACCGTCTTGCCTTCGGCCCTAGCCTGCTCAATCGCCGGGATGATCTCCTTGATCTCTTCCTGTCCGAACATTCCGTTTTCCCCTGCATGGGGATTCAAACCTGCCACCGCAATTCTTGGATTCGGAATACCCATCTTCTTGAGAGCTTCGTCGGCAAGGCAGATAACCTTATGGACCCGTTCCTTCTTTGCCCGGTTGATGGCTTCCTGCAGCGATACATGGGTGGAAACATGAACTACCCGAAAGTCTCCTTCGGCCAGCATCATGGCATAATCCTTTGTGCCGGTGAGTCGTGCATAGATCTCGGTGTGTCCAGCTTCATGGATCCCTGCCGCATTTATCGCTTCCTTGTGGATAGGGCCGGTGATGGTCGCATCGATTTCCTTGGCGAGTGCCAATTGGATGACTTTCTCGATATATTCATACGAGGCTTTACCAGTCATTGCGGCCACTTTCTTGTACTGGAACGTAGCCATATCGACATTGTGCATGTCGAGTACATCCATCGTTCCGAATTCGTACAACCCTTCCGATGGCTTGGATACCGCCCGAATCTTGAGATCAAGCTTGGAGAATTCGACTGCCTCCTCCATGATACGGAGGTCGCAGACAACCAGTGGTCTGCATATGTCATAGATATGCTTTTCAGCTAGCGCCTTAGCGGTGATTTCCGGTCCGATTCCTGCCGGATCCCCCACACTTATTCCTAAAATCGGCCTTTGTCCATTATTCATGCGTTGTTCCTTTCCTTATCATCACTGTGCAAGCAACCACTAGCCTACATCTCTTCAAGCAATTCCCTATAGATCGCCTCGATCTGTCCTTCTGTCCATTCCATCGGATTGTTGTCCATAAGACGCCGATTTCCATATGCGCTCCCGACCAAGGCATCGAGGTCATCGAGCTTCACGCCAAACTGTCCAAGTGAGCGGGTTATTTCAAGATCGGTCAACAGTGAATTCAATTCATTGTCCATATATGCGGCAGGTCCGACCGTACCATCGACCGACCGATATCCGAAACATTCCGCTAGTATCCGGGTTTTCTCCGGGATAGCCGTCAGATTCTGCTTCATGACCAATGGCAGCAGCATTGCATTGGATTGCCCATGGGGTATATGGAATGTGGTCCCCAACGGATACGACATGGCATGCACAGCATTGGTTCCCGACAGTGTTATACACATGCCGGCATAATAGGATGCAAGCAACATTTCGCTCCGTGCGGTCATATCCGTCCCGTCCTCATACGCCTTCCGTATGGCGCCCGCTATCAAACGAATAGCCTCTACAGCCAGCAAATCGCTCAACACATTGGCTTTTTGGGAGAGATAGCATTCCATCGCATGGCAAAGCGCATCCATTCCAGTGGTAGCGGTAATCGCCGGAGGCATACTCACCGTAAGCACCGGATCGAGGATCACCAGGTTGGGAAGCAACAACTCATGTACGACAGCACCTTTCGTCTTTCGGGACGGTATGGCGATAATCGCATTCTTTGTGGCTTCCGATCCTGTTCCTGCGGTTGTTGGAACGAGAATGGTGAACGTGGCATGGGGAGGCACCGCAACACCGTCAAGCAAATCGAGCACGGTAAGTTCCGATGATGCCAATACCGCACAGAGTTTACCGATATCGAGAACAGAGCCTCCACCGACCGCGATCACACAGTCCGGGGAAAATCGTTTCACCTGTTCCATTACCCTGTCGACATCGGGAACACCCGGCTCGCGAGGCAAATCACTGATACTATGGGCTTCGATATCGGATTCCTTGAGAATGGTGAGGAGCCTTTCCCCTATCCCACTCTTTTCAATTCCGCTATCCATGAGCACAACGACCTTCCCGTACCCTTTGGCTTTGACCACTGACCCGAGGGTGTTGATGGAATCTACTCCAAGAATCGTCCTATTCGAACTCGCCAAATCAAATGCAAGTTTCATATCCATCTCCTAACCTACCTGCGTTGTGGGTTTGTTCTGGATGTAGTCGAACACACCTTCCAGTGCATCCGGTTCACCAAAAGAACCTGCTTTCGAAATAAATACTATGGGTTGTGGGATCCCAGGAACCATGATCCTTCCCACCGGAATGCCCGGAAGGGATTCGTCGATCAGCTCCAATTCGTTGACTTTCAACCCTTTCAGGATATGCATCGCCGTGTCACCACCAGTGACCACCAGGACATCGATATCCATACTCCTGAGTACGGCATCCACTACTTTTCCAAGAACGGATCCGACTATCACATGCCCGGAGAGTCTGGAATTGTCCCGATCCGTCTGGAGTAGAACCAACCGGGATGTTGAGAATCCCTCACAGACCGCCGAGACCAATCGGTCGATCTCAGAGCGGGAATCGGCGATTGCCTGCTCGGTTATCAATCGGTGGATTTCGTGCAGTCGAACCTGTTCCGACAGCCATGTGACTTGGGCTACGGATGTTTCCATCATGCTTCCGACGACCATAAGGATGCGCTGGGAATCACCTTGCTTCAAACCGCTATGACTTCCCGAGTGTTCACTTGAAACGCCAAGTGCATGGAAAAATCCAGCCGAACCGACATACAAAACCGGTTCCTCCAAGGCCAGGAACGTTGTGCGTACCGCCCGGAGATCTTCGATCGTCATGGTATCCGCAACGATTATTTCAATTCCCGTTGCGATCAAGGATTGCACGAAAGCCACCGAGACTTCTGGAGTGGATCGAACGATTTCCAACGGCAAGAGGCCAATGGTCCGATCTGTTTGCGAAGCGATGATCATTCTCACATCCGAACCTTGGACAGGGGTGAATGGATCGTTCGCGACTTCTGTCGCGGCGAGAGGGATACCATTCACATAACACAAGCCATCTCGTACAGTCCGCCCGTTTCTTGGAGTCGCTGGGGCGACACATGCTACCCTGAACCCGCTTGCACCCATGACCGCATCGATTTCAGCACCGACATTGCCACGCAATGTCGAATCGATCTTCTTGAATATTTCCCTTGGATTCAGGAATGCGAATTTCTGAACACTCTCCTGAACTGCCCAAAACGCGTTTTCTGGAGAAAGTGAACGGGAATTGGTATTCACCACTATAGTAGGGGCTTTCAAGTCTTTCGGATCGAAGTCTGCAGACGATGGATCGACTATGACAACCACGGCAGCCTGATCGGAAAGAAAATGAACACCGGTATCGTTGGCCCCAGTGAGATCGTCCGCTATAACCAATCGAAGTATTTGTTCCATTGCCATCTCTATAGCATCATCCGTGCCAGCTTTACCTGAAGGTCGAACCCATAGACCAACTGCTTTCAATAGTATCAGTTACCAGAAATAGGTTTTCATGAACACCACATGACCGATACAATCTGGTGGTGAAATTATCACCACCTTAAAATAAATTGATGAAAAATTGCGCATTTCAGATTCTCGTGCTACGCTAACGTATGAGTATCCTTTTGGTCGCACCGTATACCGATTTGGTCAGAACCGCAGAATCGACGTTGAAAAACACACCGTATCCAATCAAGATTTGTCTTGGGGATTTGGACAGGGGTGTCGAGGTGGCCCAAAAGGAAATCGCCGAACATAATGTGCAGATAGTCATAAGCCGGGGAGGAACCGCTTCCCTGCTGCGAAAGAATCTGACGGTACCTGTATTTGAAATCGATGTGAGTGGATTCGACCTGTTGCGTGCGATATATCCCTACGCGATCCGGGACCGGAAAATCGCGGTGATCGGTTTTGAGAATGTCATCAGTGGAGCCAGAAGCATCGCAGAAATACTACATATCGATCTCGGGTATTTCCTCATGTCCCAGGGCAAACATATTGCCTCGGTCGTACGTGAGGCGCGGGATTGGGGGGCCGATATCGTGGTCGGCGATACGATTTCCGTGAAGACCGCATCGGAGCTTGGACTTTTTACCAGATTGGTCCGTTCTGGTCCCGAGGCTATCTCAAGTGCTGTCGAAGCCGCGGTAAACATGCTGGAACATATGAACGAGGAACTCCTGCGGAACAAACGGCTGAACCTTATCATGGAACATTCCGATATGGGCGTCCTGTATCTGACTGCCGACGGGTTCATACAGCACATGAATTCCAAATCCGAAAAGATCCTCATGCAAAACAAGGAACAGCTTATCGGAAGGAAGATCGGGACGGAGAATTGTCCCAATACCATTATCGAAGCGTTGAGGAATGAAACCAGGCACCAGTTGATCCAAATACATGAGAAGGACTACATGGTGGAGATCAGCCGAATCCTCAACGATGGTATCCACGTAGCGACCCTGGTGTTTCTGGAAAGTAGTAGTCGGATCAAGGATCTTGAGGGGATGATCCGAAAACAAATGATCAATCGTGGTTTGATTGCCACCTATACCTTCGAAAACCTGATCGCGGGTGAATCGAACTTCATCAAGACCATGGACAAGGCCAAAAGATACAGCCAGACCAACGCGACTATCCTCCTCATGGGCGAGACAGGTTCGGGCAAAGAAGTGTTTGCGCAAAGTATCCACAATGCATCGAAAAGGAATGATGGCCCGTTTGTTGCGGTCAACTGTGCGGCACTCCCCGACAGCCTTTTGGAGAGTGAATTGTTCGGGTATGCCGAGGGAGCCTTCACCGGTGCCCGGAAAGGTGGCAAGCCGGGTCTGTTCGAGATGGCACACAAAGGCACGATTTTCCTTGATGAAGTCAATGAAATGAGCAATACGGTCCAAGCCAGGTTCCTCCGTGTCCTGCAGGAAAAACAGGTCATGAGAATCGGTGACAACCGGTTGTATGATGTGGATGTCCGAGTCATCGCGGCAAGCAACAAGGATCTTGGGATCGAGACCGAGGATGGCCGGTTCCGTCGTGATTTGTATTACCGGTTGAAGGTGCTCGACATAAGGATTCCCGCTTTGCGTGATCGCAAGAAGGATATCCTCCCCCTGTTTGATTCGTTCATCGATTATTTCAACAAGAAATACAACCATGGGAACAGACGAGTTCCCGAACCGATCAGGGAAGCCATCATCATGTGCGATTGGCCGGGCAATGTGCGGCAATTGAGAAATTTCGCGGAAAAAGTGAGTGTCCTGCTTTCCCTGAACCAAGGGGAGAATGACATTGTCGGTGATCTTCTGCACGAATTGTGTCCGAGTTCGGGTCAACCTGAATCCAACGTTCTTGCAGCAGGTACCATGATACCCTCGGACCGGCAGTCCCTGAAGGAAGCGGAGGCTGTCATGGTACATGCCTGTTGGGTACGCAACAACAGGAATACCAGTGAAACCGCTCGCCAATTGAACATCGATCGGGCTACAGTGAGGAAATACGTTGCCTCTGTTACGTAAATAGGAAGGAATCCAACTCGTGATGCCACCAGCCATCGGGGGCATCCCAAAGTAGTATCACTGTGGTAAAGTAGGGAATGCCTGCTCAGTACCCTTCCCTGGCAACCCGCCGGCCTTTCACGATCAAGTGGATAATCACCGCGATTCCGATCGCGAAAACACCTGCGACCGCAGTATAGACAACCATGGGTACCGGTTCGATTCCTGTCATGGTGCGCTTGGTGTAGATACCGTACAAGGCCCACGCGCCCACCAGCGCGAACCAGATGTCTCCGCGGATAATGATCGCCAGGAGATTGATGATTATCGCGACAATCATGACCGCGACAGTCCAGAACACTTCGGATAACCCGAACCGGTTCCATTCGAATACGACCAGCACGGAGGTCGCATTCGCGATTGTCGCCACAGTGATCCAACCGAGGTAGACACTGATCGGCAACATGACACCGATTCTGAATCCCAACGAGGCATCGTCCAACCGGGACTTCGTATGCATGACAATCAGTGTCGCCAGCAGGACAAGCATGATGACGATCGAAGGAAGCTGCATCTGCCAATGCCAAGCGAAGATCCACAGGCTGTTGGCGATACATGAGATGAAGAACCACGGGCCGATCAATCCGACGGGATCCTCTTCTGCCTTCACCGTGCGGCGGGAAGTGTACTGGTAGACGACAAACACGATGAGCAACGTATAGATCAATCCCCATATCGCAAAGGTCCTGCCGGAAGGGACGAACAGATTGGGAATCGCATCGGATAGCTCACCGGTATTCATGCCGTTGAGTGGCAACGCATTTGCCAAGGCATTCACCACGATCATGCCTATCAAGGCTATGGTATTCAGAACCTTAAGGAATATATGGGGCTTCTGTTGGGCCATGTGGGCACCTCCCTCGCGAACCTATAGATAAATCATACTCAATTGGTGAGGAAACGCAAGGAAAATGAAGGGGATTCTCCCCTACGTTCCCTGCTCTCACTCCGGTTGCGGCTCAGTTGTTGTTCATCTCCAGGTTCTTCCGATAGATGTCGTCGATGGTATTCTTGGGCACCAGGGCTGCCAAGGTCCATGCGATGATCAGTATGCCGGGAATATTGATTGCCAACCTGGTCAACGCGAAACGGGGGCCCAACGATTCGAGCTCGAACAGGAACATGGGAATCTTTGTCGTTGACCAAGCTCCAAGGAATACCAGGATATTGGAGAACTTGACTCCCTTGCGCATGAAGACACTTGCCACCGGGAACGCCCCATACAGTGGTCCGGCCGCCGCCGAGCCAAGCAGGAATGCGAGCAGCACACCCTTGGCACCGGAACCTTCACCCATGAACCGCACCATCGTCTCACGGGGAATCCACACGTCCAACAACCCGAGCAGTACGAAAATCGGAGGAATGATCAACAGCATTTCCTTGATCGTATAGCCAGCGTTCTGGAATGCCAGCCTGCCCAACTCCCTGTCCACGAGAAACACTATGCCCAACAACACCAATACGACCAGAAACACTCGATATCGCTTGATTACCTTGCTCATAGCTCCCCCATTGCCAGACCGATGACCAGTGCGACCACAATAGAGAACACAAATGCAAAACTATTGCGGAGGACCGTCAGCTTGAGACCAAAATATTTCTTTTCCACTGGAATGGTGACAACACCGACCATCATGAGCGTCGATATGAACGCACCGATCTGCATGTACCCTGCGCCACCTTGGAGCAGCATGGCTGCGGTCGGGAAGGCGATGAATCCGGGAATCAGGGTGATGGAACCTACCAGCAAGGCGACCACCATGCCCAAGATGCCGGAATCCACACCTATCAACCTCGAAATGAACGCTGGATCCATCAAGGCCAACAGGAGCCCCACCAGCAGAATGACGACGAGAAATTCGGGAAGGATATTCTCCAACGCCTTGAAGGCCTTGCGCAACGCCTGCAAGGTTTTCTTCCTGTCCTTGAAAAATGAGAATGCCAGCAAAATTGCCGTCACACCATACAACACAATGGTACTCATGCACCTACCCTCCTGGGAACTGCCACAAGATACCATAGTTCATCATATGATTGTGTGACAATAGTCACAGTGTGCGCCGAATTTTCGGCCTCAATCCATATGGAAGACTTCCTCCAATGGAATCGAGACCGGCGAACTGTCGGCATTGGTCTCCATGAGGTCGGCCATGGACGCCCACCACTTCCTTACTATCTCGGTCTCGCCAAGACTTTGCGAACCGGCACCACCCCGTGTCTTCTGGAACGCGAACAAGGAACCGCTCTCCTTGTGGAGGTATATGGAATAGTCGTAGACCCCACTGTCGGAGAGCAATTGTTTCAGTTCCGGCCATATCTCGTTGTGGCGTTTCTCGTACTCCGCCTCGCAACCGGGTTTCAATTTCATCAGGAAAGCACGTCTAATCCCATCCATAAGCACTCCATCAAGCCTTAGCGGACTGCAATGCGGCTTCCGCCTGCTGCCGTCGCATTTTCCTAGTGTTCTTATAACCGTCCAAGAGTCTCGGCAACAACACCGCTATGATCAGCAATGTTCCGATCACAATGGTCATGATGGTCCCCGACAGCTTGAGCAGTCCCATACCGAACTTCAGGTATCCGACCAGGAAGGAAGCGATCACAACACCCCACATGGTTCCCTTGCCCCCGTTGATCGAGACTCCACCGAGAACGACGAGGGTAATCACCTCAAGGTCCCAGCTGGTGGCGATATTCGAACGGGCACTCAGGATACGGCTGGTCAACAACACACCGGCGATTCCACTGAACAAGCCCATGAGCATGTAGTTGGTGATCCTGATTTTCTTGACCTTGATCCCGGAAAACCGTGCGGCTTCCGGACTGCTCCCGATCGCATACAAACGGCGTCCATACGACGTCTTGTGCAGGACAAATCCCATGATGACCGCCAAGCCGATATACAACACCAACTCGAAGGGAATCATGGTGCCTGGTATGAACTCTTGTCCAAAGAAACCGAATTCCGCGGGATATTTTGTCATAGCCCGCTCTTCCAGCGCAGCTTGGGCGATGCCCCGATAGATCGATTGTGTGGCGAGCGTAACCGCGATCGCCGGCATATTGAAACCGGTGATCAGCAACCCGTTGACCAGACCTGCGGCGGCTCCGACGGCGAGACCGATGGCGATCAGACCTGGCGTCCCGACTCCCGCGGCACTCGCGGTACCGACAGCATAGGCGCACAAGGCGATGATGCTGGCGATGGAGATATCGATATCACCACACATGATGATGAATATCATCGGCAAAGCCATGATCGCCTTCTCGGAAAATTGGAAGGTCGCATTCATCAGATTGAAATAATCGAGGAAATACGGGGACAGGTTCGAGAAGAACACCACCATGAGCACAAAGATTATGCCCAACAGGACTTCCCACTTGGTGAAGAGTTCTATGAGGGCGTTGCGCCATCCAGTCTCTTGGATCAATCTCGTTTTTGCAACCAAATCACGTTGTTCAGCCATTATCGAGCCCTCCGTTGTTCAAGGAGCTTGCGGGTCTTGCGTTGGTCGACCATCGTGTTGATCACCAATGCGAGCAATACGATCATTCCCTGGACCAAGGTCTGGTAGAAGGTTGACAGGTAGACAACCGGAAGGGCATTGTTCAAGACACCGAGGAACAATGCGCCGAGGACAACTCCCGGTATCGCGCCGGCGCCTCCGGCGAAGTTCACTCCACCGAGCACACATGCCGCGACTGCCTGCATCTCGAAACCGGTAGCCATTTCATTCACAGCCGATGCATAGCGCGCGGTCCACAACGATCCGGCGAATCCGAAGAGGGTTCCCGATATCACGAAGACCATGAACCGGATCCGCTTTTCGTTGACTCCGACAAACTTTGCGGCCGTCGCATTGCCCCCGATCGCGTAGATCTCCCGACCGGATCGGGTAAACCGACTGAAATAATACGTCACTACGATTACGATCAGCGCCATCCAGATCAGCGCGGATATACCGAGGAAGGACTGGCGTGGAAAGCCGATGAAGTTCGGTGTCATCTCATGTGCGGTGACCCAAGTCCCCTTGCTCAATACGAACGTCAATCCCCGGTAGACGCTCATGGTTCCCAGTGTGGTGATGATGGGGGGAATTTTTCCGTACGCCACAAGGGCACCGTTCACCGCTCCCATAACGGCACCGAGACCGGTTCCGAGCAGCAGCAGGAAAAACACCGGGACTTGTGGATACGCCTCGTTGAGCATTCCGCTGGCCATGCCGCTGAAGGCGATTATGGAGCCGACGGACAAGTCGATTCCATTCGAGAGGATTACGAAGAATTCACCTATGGCGACTATCGAGAGAATCGAGATATCGTTGATGATCCGATCGATATTGGTAAACGAGAGGAATTGCGGGGACCTGACGACAATCGGAACAAGAATCACGGCAAGGAGTATGACCAGGCTCGCCTCGCGTCTGGCAAGCAACACCTTCGACACCCTCTGCAGGAAATTGCCATCACGGGTGTTTTTCATTTGTATCTCACCCATGGAGGGCCTCCTTCGTTTCGCCCAGGGCTGCCCGCATGATCTGCTCCTGGTTCATTTCCCTACGGTTGAAGACCGCGGTGACATCACCTTCGTGCATGACGACCACCCTGTCCGACATACCGAGGATCTCAGGGAGTTCGCTGGAAATCAGGATGACGGCAATTCCTTCGCCGGCCATCTGTGAGACAAATTCGTGTA
>PGXU01000066.1 GCA_002839335.1 Spirochaetae bacterium HGW-Spirochaetae-4 | reverse complement strand
ATGGATGGGGAATCGGTATCGAGCTTGTCCAACACCAATGCCCCAACCACCCTATCCGTATCGGCTAGCAGGAGTTTGACCACATCACGGTGGTCGAGCAGTGGTATACCCAACCGTGCGACCTCCGCCTGGAGCTGCTTGACCATCACTTTCGACGTGAATGGCCCCAATGAGATTCCACGGTTGCTCGGATCATGGTCCGTCTTGTACCCGGTGTACCCGCCATACGTATTGTGGGGAAACGGTACACCGAGCGATATGAGGTTGTAGAACGCCCTCGACGAATTCTGTGCTTCGATGAAGGAGATATCCCCATGGACCGATCCGCCTTGGGTATAGGATTGCACCATGTCGTAGGGAGAATCGGGAGTCGTCGAGGAATCGCCGAGCCGGTAATAGGTCTGCTTGTCACTACCGGTATTGCGCGAGGTTCCACCGTTGCGGTTGTCGGTCACGATCAACAGGTCGTCCACACCCATCCGCTTGAGGTGGACCGCACACGAAAGCGAAGCGCTCCCCGAACCGATTATCAGGACATGGGTATGCGACACGGGTATACGGGTATGGTCGATTGGCAGTTCAGCTAGTTCTCTAGGCATTCAGATTGTCTCTCCCAGGATATGGACTCCATCCAATGCCTTCTGCAGAGGATCTTCGGCCCGATCGATGATTCTGTTCCTGAGCCAAAGGCCCGCCTCCCGACCCAAATTGCGCAACGAGAACTCCACGGTGTCGATGCGTTGGTCCAGCAGCTCCAACATGGGGGAATTGTCGAATCCCGAAAGGGAAAAGGCTTCGGGAACTTGCCAACCACGACGTAGTATAGTCTGGTAGACCGAGACGGCCATCAGGTCGTTGAAACACAACACCCCATTGTACCCGCGTTGCTCGATCGCCGGAATGACCTTGTCACGCAACTCCGTTATCGAATCGACGGTTATTATGTCGCGCTCCTCATCGAAGGGAATTCCCCGGATCCGACAGGCATCCGCAACACCTCTTGCTCGTGGTGGAGAAACCTGCGGAAGTGGAGAGAATCCGATATAGCACGCCTTGAGTGCCGCTCCCCTGCGCTGCCACATGGCCTGGACCAATTTGTCCATTCCCGAGTGGCTGTCGACAATGACATAGTTGTGTTCGGGATTCGAACGGTTCAAGAGGACGAAGGGGACTCCCCGTTCTTCCAACACCTCCTCCAACTGGGTGGAGGGTTCGGTGAACGCGAACACGCATCCGTCGATATCGCCAAGTTTCTTGGATTCGAACAGGGTCAGGTCCCCATCGTTGATACTGGTGATGATGTTGATGCGGGTATCGTCGAATCCGGTCTGGATTCCGTCGATCAGCTCGGCGACATCGTAGAACAGGTGGATGTAGCTGTACTTGGCCGGAGGCAAGTACAACCGGATATTTATGATCGCACGCCCCTTCTGGCGTTTGATAGGCCGTTTCTGGTATTGCATACGGGCCGCGGTGCTGAGGATGAGTTCCCGCTTCTCTTCACCGATAAGCGAAGAGTTGTTGAGCACCCGTGAGACGGTGCTGGGTGATATCCCCAATTCCTTGGCTATGTCGTATACCGTTACCTTCTTGCCCATACTACCTACCCATCACACCGCTTACTGTGGAAAAATGATACACTCGACTTGTTCTTGTTTCACCATCAGCTTGGAACAACCGGAACACAACTTGCAATAGTCGACGTCCTCGCCCCCGATCACCCTGGATGGGAACAGCGGATCGGCCAGGGTCTGACGGCCCCACCCGATGAAATCGGCATCGCCCCGCACCAGGTTCTCCTCGGCCGCGGCCATGGATTCTTCTTGTAGTACCGAGTATGCGGAACCGAAGACCTTCATGTCTCCGGCAATGGCTTTCGCCCGCCGCGCATAGCGGAACTGATGCAGATAGAACCATCTGGAGGTATTTGTCGGCCGGGTGATCTCCGAAGTAAGACCCGGAATACCTGCCGAGACATTGAGGTAATCGAGTTTCAGACTGGCCATAAGACGGATCACTTCATCCATCTCGGTCAGATCCTCCACGGCGTCATCGGCCGATACGGTGCCGCAGCCCCCGCGTATGCCTTCGTAATAGGATATCCTACTGCCGAGGAGGAAATCGTCGCGGGTCAAGCGTGCTCGTATCTGTGCCACCGATTCGCGTAGCAACCGGGTCCGGTTCTCGAACGAACCACCCCACTTGTCGTCGCGGATATTGGCGGGACGGAGCATCTCGCACCCGAGATAGCCATGGCACAACTTGAAGTCGACACCGTCGGCACCGGCTTCCTCGGCCAGCAGCACCGCATCCACAAACTTCCGCTGGATCTCGTCCAATTCCCCGGTGGTGAGCTGATGCTCTCCTTCCTGGGGATCGTACATGGCTGTCGGATGTGAGAATGCCTTGCCGCTCTTGCGGCCGGAATGGGTTATCTGGAACAGTATGATCGAGTTCGGATCTGCCTTTTTCATCTCGGAAACCAAGGTCTTGAAGCCGTCCAAGTGCTCCCGGTTTATCACCATCTGGTCCTTCCGGGCCAGGGATTCGGCATCGATGGACAACGCTTCGATGACTATGATGCCCCACTTGCCCTTGGCCAACTTCACATAGCGCTGGATGGCACGGGGGGATACAGCCCCGCCGATGCCATCGTTGCCCTCCATGGGTTGGGCGACAAAACGGTTTTGCGCAACGCGCTTGCCGATCGTTTGTGTACTGAACAACGTATCGTAGGTCTTCATGGTTTCCTCTCCTAATTTCCTCTGATGATCACTTTGTTGAACCGCTTGAGGATCATGGGCCCGACAAGCACCAGGACTACCACGATCAGGAAGCCCAGACTAATCGGCCGTTGCACGAACGTGGCCCAATTCCCTTCGGAAAGCATCAACGAACGCCTGAAATTGCTTTCGAACAATGGTCCCAGGATCATGCCCAGCACGATGGGGGCTATCGGGAACGATAGTTTTCTCATGACGAATCCGACAATGCCGCTGAGGATCAACACCCAGATATCAAAAATCGAGTTGCTGATGGCATACGAGCCGACCAGACAGAATACCAGGATGGCCGGAATCAGATACTTCTTTGGAAACCCGATCAATTTGGCGAAATATTTGGCACCAACCAATCCGATGATACACATGAATACCACCGAAAGCAACAGACTTATGAAGATCGACGAGACGAATGGCATCTGCTGTTGGAACAAAAGCGGACCGGGACGCAGCCCTTGGATGATCAACCCACCCATGAGGACCGCCGTCATGGCATCGCCCGGAATCCCCAAGGTCAGCATGGGAATGAGCGCTCCACCGGTGCTTGCGTTGTTGGCAGCTTCGGGAGCGGCCACTCCCTCTATGATACCCGTTCCGAGTTCGTCGCGCCGTTTGCCGAAGCGTTTTTCCTGACCATAGGCTACCAACGATGCGATGGACCCTCCTGCGGCCGGAAGCGCTCCGATGATGACGCCGATGAACGAAGAGCGGATCACCGTACCGAGTATCCGTTTCAGATCCTTCAACGGAGGAATCAGTTTGCTGATCTTCTGTTTCACCACAATGGAGTATTGCACGTCGGAGATTTGCACCAGCATTTCCGAAAGTCCGTACATGCCGATCATGACCGGAATCGAGTCGATACCCTCAAGCAATTCCGCACGTCCCATGATGAAACGGGGGAAGCCCGTGATGGGGTCGATGCCGACGATACCGATCACCAGCCCGAATACGCCGCTGATCAGACCCTTTACGGTCGATCCGGGTGATATGATGGCGATGACGCTCAAACCGATGAGGGTGATTCCCACATATTCCTCGGCACTGAACTTCAATGCCACGCTGGCGATTGCGGGAGCTGCGAACATGAGCACGATGACGCTCAGGAAGCCACCGATGGTCGAACTGATCGTCGATATACCGATCGCTTCACCGGCCCTACCCTGTTGGCTCATGGGGTATCCGTCCAGACTGGTGGCGATAGCCGAAGGTGTTCCCGGGATATTGATCAGGATGGCCGAGATCGAACCGCCGTAGACAGCACCCGAATACAGTCCCAACAGGAACGCGAAGGAGATGGTCGGGGCAAGTCCGAAGGTAAAGGGTATGAACACCGCGATGGTCATGGTGGCGGTCAGACCGGGAAGCGCTCCGAACACTACTCCGACCAACACACCGAAGAACGATGCCACATACATGAGCGGATTGGTGAAGAAGTGGAGTCCCGACAAATAGAGGTCGAAAGAAAACAGTTCCATAGTTCTTGTCCTTATACTGTCAAATCAATAATCCCATGGGGAATGGGATCGCGAGCACCAACTTGAACACGATATAGACCACCAGTGTGATCGCCGCGGCGATACCGAGAATCTTCACCGGTTTGGCTTGACCCTTCTCGGTCAACAGCCATACCAGGGCGGTTATGAAGAGAAAGCTTGCACTCGCGAAGCCGAACAACCTCATGACGAACGGGTACAACACCAGTAGGACCAAGGTTGCGAGGAACATGGTGAATGCGGATTTGGTTTTCCACCAAGGGGCCATCTGGCGGGCTTCCTGTCCCTGTTTCCGTACCGTTTCCAGTACCAGAAGCACGGACAGCACTGCCATGATCACCGCAAGCATCCTTGGATAGAAGCCGGTGTTCAGGGCTTGTACCGAACCTTGTCGTGTAGGCATGAAGCCTGCCACGATGAACAGCAACCCTGCGAGCGCGAAAAGTACGATTCCCGCGATAATATCGGAACGTTTCCTGGTCATATTATACTCCGTATGGTACCAGGTACCAATTTTCGATTTTGTATACAAAATTTATTTTTGGTACCTGGTTGCTTAGATTAATCGTCGACGAAGGAGATACCAAGGTCGTTGACTAGGAAGTCAAGCTGCTTTTCGGCATCTGTGATGACTTCGGCGAATTGTGTGCGGTTCAAGTAGACAGGCTGGTAGCCGGCATCGATGAGGAACTTCCGCAGGGCGGGATCCTGCATGGCAAGGCCGATAGCTTCGTCGATGGCCCGGACTTTCTCGGGATCGGTTCCCTTGGGAGCGACGAAACCACTGTAGTTACCCATGACTGCTTCGATACCGAGCTCCCTGAGTGTGGGAACGTCCGGGTAAGAGGGGTGCCGTTCGGCGGATGCGATCGCGAGCAGACGCAAGTCGCCCGAATCGATGTGTGCCGATACGTCCGGAAGCGGGATGTTCGTCATGTCGACGTGTCCACCCAGAAGGGCAGTCACTGCTTCGACATATCCAGCGTACGGAATATGGTTGACCTTGATACCGGCCATGGATTCGAAATAGACACCGTAGATGTGTGCGCTCGCTCCGGCTCCGGAGTTGGCGTTGGTGACCTTTCCGGGATTCGCCTTGGCATAGGCGAGCAGGTCGTCAAGTGTCTTGAATTTGCTGTCCGCATTGACGGTCACGGTTGCGGGAATAGTGATGACCTGGCTGATGAGTTCGACATTGTGGATGTCGGGATAGACAGGAGACACATATTTCGCCGAAACGGTAGACATGGAGGTCGTACCGATCACGTATCCGTCATTCTTGGAATTCTCGATTTCCAAGGAACCGACGACACCAGAACCACCCGGCTTGTTCTCGACAACGAACGGAACGCCGAAATGCTTCTCAAGATAACTGGCCACAGGTCTGGTCAACACGTCGGTCATTCCACCTACTGTCCAGGGGATGATGACTCTGACGTTGCGTGACGGATAGGCTTCCGCCGCGCTTTCCTGGGCCCCACTGGCGAATACCGGCAGTGCGAGCACGAGTACGAGCGCCACTAGAACGAGTTTCTTCATGTTCTCCTCCTTAGGAGCGTACCAAGTCGATACGAGGTACGGCTAATTTGTTGCATGCAACTTTTACTTTGTTGCATGCAACAATCTAACCTACCCCAAGGGTGAAGTCAAGAAAAATTTATCAATATAATTCAACACCCTCCAGGGCAAGAATCGAACCAATGAGGCTTCTCCTCTCGCCTTGCTTGACAGGGACAGCAATTAGGGGAATCATTGCGCCAGGAGTACCAGTCCATGCGTGTGTTCATTGCCATCAATTTTCCCACACCCGTCCGTCGGGCTTTGGTGAAACACCAGCAGACAATCAGGAATGCCGCACAAAGCGGTAATTTCACGCACGAGGAAAACCTGCATTTGACGCTGGTGTTCCTAGGCGAGGTACCGGTCGGCGACCTTGTGCGGATCAACGCCATTGTCGAAGCGGTAGCCTGTAGGGGATTCTCCCTGGCCTTCGACGAGATCGGACGGTTCGACCGCAAGGGAAAGGACATATGGTGGGTGGGAATCCGCAGGAACAAGAGCTTGTTGGACCTGCAGGCGGCACTCGGTGATGAGTTCCGTCGCGCCGGATATCGACTCGATTCCCGCCCGTTCACCGCCCATATCACCCTTGCCCGCGAAGTCAGGATGTCCGATCCCGGGGACAGGAGGAGGTTGTGTACCGCAATCGCGCCGATCGAGACCGGGGTCACCCGGGTGAGTGTCATGGAATCGACGCGCGTCGACGGGAGACTTACCTACAGGGAAGTGTATGGCAAGGATTTTCCCGCCTGAGAGATCCGGAGGAACCGCCCGGTATCAGTGTGTTTCGATCCATACCGAGACCGAAGCCCCATTGCAATGGAATTCCCCGATTCCTTGGGCATCGGTGGTGACGGTCCCACTCCTGTTGCCTGTACAATCGACATATATGGTACTGCGTTTTCCCGTCTCCATACATTTGGTCCCCTCATCCCCATTGGACAGTAGGACAGCCATGGAACGAGGATGCGAGGCATCACCCGAAAAGGTCCATCCTATAGTATTGGGGTGGTCGAAATAATCCCGTTGCTGGCCAAAGGTGCCTGTTTTCCGCTCCTCAAGCATCTTGTCCAAAAGAGGTTTGAACGAGGGCATCTCTATATCGTATTGTTGCCCATCGCTACCCCGATCCCTATAGGAAGCCCCCTCGTAATCGGCTACGAAGACACAGGGATATCCTTCCCGCCGCAAGAGCACCAGGGCATAGGCGAGTGGCTTGAACCACGGTTCCACCACCGATTCCAGGGCCTGCAGGGGTTGGGAATCATGGTTCGCCACAAATGTAACCGCATGGTGGGGGTCTACCTGCACCAGAGAACCGTCGAAAATGGTACGCAGGTCGAAGTCGGCACGGGCGATGCTGGCCGAATGGAACGCAAAGTGCAACGGCACATCGAACAGTGAGAGCAATCCCGCCGTCATATCTATGTATCTACGCAAATTGTCCAGATCCGGATCCCAGAATTCGGCAACGGAAAACAAGTCCTTGCGTGCATGGTCGCACATGGCTTTCAACCACTGGGGGAAAAACCACGCGGGAATGTGTTTGACAGCATCGATACGGAATCCATCGACACCGGTCGTATCGAGATACCACCGTCCCCAACGCGTGAGTTCGTCGCGGACCTCGGGCGATCCGAAATCGAGATCGCAGCCCATCAGGTAATCATAATTGCCATATTCACCCGACACTTCATTGTCGAATTCCTTTCCTTCGAACAAATAGATCGTATCGTGGTCATCGGGATTGCGCCGGTCATGGTCCACGGCATCGAAATGCCACCAGTTCCAGGTGAACGTCGAATAGTTTCCCTGGCGCCCTGGAAACTCGTAACGGGTGAAGGCTTCGATCTCCACCGCCGGACCTTTCGAGCGTAAGCGGTCGTTGCGTGGAAACGGTATCGCCATGGCAATCTCGGATGCATCCGCTCCCATGCGGTGGTTCATCACAATATCGGCATAGATGGAAAGGTTCGCCTGGTGTGCGGCTTCGATAGCGGCAAGATACTCCCCTTTCGTCCCGTATTTGGTCCCGATGGTACCCTTTTGGTCGAATTCGCCGAGATCGTACATGTCGTATACGCCATATCCCGTATCGTATCCCCCCACTGCACCTTTATACGCTGGAGGCAACCACAGTGCGGTGAACCCCGTATCGGCGAGTGCTCCGGCTTCCTGTGCGACCGTTTGCCAAAGTCGGCCATCGGTCGGGGTATACCAATGGAAGCATTGCAACAACACCCCCCGCTGCTCATCCATGGTTGGAGCCCTCCCCTTCAAGGCCCGTGCGTTTCCCCAATTCCTTCAACAATCCAAGCGCCCGCATGGCATGTTCGACCGGAACGAACAGATGGTCGTGGAAATAGCCGGCTACCATATTGGCACTAATTCCATTGGTGGCCAGGACACTGGATACGGCGGCGGTGAGTCCGACCGCGTGCAGGCTCGAATGGATGCGCAAGGTAATGCGGGCCCACTGGTCCCGGTAGGCAAGACCGATGCTGTCGGCTTGTTCCATACTCAAGATGTATGTGGTACCTTCATCCTCACAGATGGTTGCCCAAGGAGCACGTGGATCCAGTCCATCGAGGACTTGTCCTCCCAGGTGGAACACATACCGCTGGGTAGACAAGACCGGCTCGAGATTCGCAAGCAGTATGGTGAGGTCCGTCTCTCCCGGTGTTGGATCCATGGCACATCCTCCTGTGTTCCGAATCGTGGAAACGTGGTTCAGCATACCACTGGAAGAATTATTTTTCACATTTTTTTTGGTGGAATCACTCCATTTTCCAATATATGGCCCAACGGATGGTGCCTGGTGTTTTCAGATTCTGTCATATCTGTTATAACAGTAATGACAATTTCCTATTCTGTTGCAACACGGATTCAACATTGGGTATACTTACGTAAAAGTTTCTAATACAAATACCTATGCGTGATCATGACGAGGAGGACAGCAATGTTGGGAAGAGCAGACGCAGGATTCAAAACAGCGGCACAACACGCGTATGAAATCATATGCCAAAAAATTATCGACGGTTCGTTGAAGCCGGGAGACCGGCTTACACGACGCGGAATGGCGAAGACAACCGGCATGAGTGTCATTCCGGTGATCGAAGCGCTCCACAGGTTGGAGAGCGAGGGACTGGTCGTTTCGGAGCCGCATTTCGGTTCCCGTGTAATCGGCATGGACACCAAGACGATCCTCGATCGCAACGCCTGCCGGATGGCTGTCGAATGCCAGGTGGTACGCATACTGGCACAACACCACCACAAGGACCAGGTGGAGCGGCTTCGGTTGCTCGCCCGGCAGTTGGATGAGATGCCCAACAAGGACGGTACGAGGGAAACCTTCTGCGAACACCACGATGCCTTCCATATCCAACTTGCCACCTACACCGGCTATACGACTTTTGTCGAAACACTCATCCGGTTGAACCTGTTCGACAGTTTGCTGCGGATATCGATGGAACGTGAGCAAAAGAAGAAGATTCCCCTACCCGCGGGCCACCACCAGCGATTGATAGAAGCGATCGCAACCGGACATGTCGATGTTGCCGAGAACACGATGCGGGAACATCTGAACCACTGGATGGTCTTCGGCGAGGAAAAGATGTAGGCTCCGATACCTGCGGATATTTTGTTATTGCCAATACGAAGACTCTCCTATATCGTTAGGACCATCATTCGAATAGGGAGTTCTCCTGTGGCATATACCCATATACCCTCCAATTCATCGCGCAAGGACTATTTCAAAGGCCTCGTCATAGCGACAACAGGGGTGGTGGTATTGAGTTTCGACGCACTGTTGATCCGACTCTCCGGCGTATCGGGGTTCCAAGCCTCGTTCTGGCGGGCCTTGTTCACAGGAATCTCCCTGGCACTTGTGTTTTTTGTTTCCAACAGGTCGAGGGCGCTCGCAATACTCCGCTCCGGTGGCAAGACCATGTGGATATCGGGGACCATGTGGGGGTTCAGCGGCTTGTGCTTCACTTTGGGTGTCCAAACCGCAGGTGCGGCCAATACGTTGGTCCTGATCAGTCTCGCTCCCCTTTTCGCCGCGGCATTCGGGTACATCGCGTATCGCCAACGTCCCTCGGCGGTAACACAATTGGCCGCATTGGGAGCGATAGGCGGAATCTACTTCATGTATCGCAACGGATTCGGTGACATTTCATTCGTTGGGCTGGTATTTGCCATCTCGACCCCAATCCTGTTGGGGACAAACCTGGCTTACCTGCGTCGGCACCGGGATATGAGCCGCGTGGCTGTATGTATGATCGGTGGTTTTGTAGGGGCACTCATTTCCATCGTGGTCACCACTGGCCACGTTGCGATCGGCACCCAGGCACTGGTTCCGCTAGCCGTCCTCGGATTGTTTGCCATACCATTTTCCCAAACGATGATCAGTACCGGGACACGCTATATTCCCGCGGCCGAATCGGCCCTTGTCAATTCCCTCGAGACGGTCCTGGGGATAGTGTATGTATGGCTGTTCCTGGGGGAAGCACCCACAGGTGAATTTATCGTCGGAGCCATGATCGTCTTGATTTCGATCACCGCGAATTCCCTCTATCAGGCCCGGGCACGGAAAGCCGGACAATCCCTCCTTTGACCATATCCCGCACAAGTTCTCCTGTGTTTCCGGATACAATCGGATTCGATCGGATTCGATTGTATTCCTGGAATGTCAATTTTGTATATTCCAAGCAGTAAAGTATATACGCATATGATATACTAGTATCCCAGCTATAAACAATTAAGTTGTTATAACATTTAACATTAACGTTATTGCTTATAGTGGAAAGGATTCCACCGAATGTATGTCAAATCTGTCCTACCAGTACTTTTTTTACAATATATATAACTCTTCGTGTACAATTCCCGCATAATGATGTATCATTAGGACATGACGGAAATTGATGAAGGATATTTCTTTTGGAAACGGGTCGACATGGCGCGGTCCAAGCAAATCACCCTCAAACACATAGTCGAGGATGCCGGGCTGAACTACCATCTGGTGAAAGTGCAGCGCTCATGCAATCGAATTCCGAAAGCATTGGATGCCGCCAAGCTGGCATCGGTCCTTGACGTTTCCCTGGAATGGCTGCTGACCGGCAAATTGTGGAATGAAGTTCCCGAAACGATCCTGGACTCGAACAAGCGTCGCCAAGTAAGCAAGATATTCCATGTCCTCTTGGCGTCCGATTCGCAAAAGTGGCAATCGGTCGAATCCGCCTTGGGTATCAGACCGAATTCCGACTGACAACGGCAAGGACTCCAAATCCTTGCCGAAAGCAAATCCGGGCGGAGTTTCCTCCGCCCCTACTTTAATATCCTAGTCCAGTACCACCTCGACGGAAGTGCGCCCCTTGTGCTTGGCGGTGAAATTATCGGCATTTTCGGCACCATACGCCAACAGAACCTTATACGAGGTCCCCTGTGTGAACACTTCGTCGAACTGGTCGCCCGAATCCAGCGGGAAGGCGAACACAATCGTAGTCACTCCCTGGTCCTCGATACCCCCGATCGCCCTGACATTCTGGGTTCCTCCCAACGTATCGTCCGACACATGTGTGGTATTTCCGTTCCCATAATCGTCCCTGACCACCAACTGCCCATTCTCCACATACCCGAGGATATAGTGGGCATCCTTCATCATCCGGCTCGGGTTGAATCCGATCGCGACCCATCCGGTGGTTGGAGCCGTTACGGTGAACTCGATCTCATCTGATAGGAATTCCCATGAGAAGCTCCAATTTTCACCGGCCATGACCGAATTCCCGCTGGCTACGGGAGACTCGGCTTCCTTGTCCCCTCCCGCAAACAGGGCAACGGGTACCAGTGCCAATAGCAACACCAGCAAATATATCCTTGTATTTCTCATCGTCTCCTCCTCATCCGGCGGACCGAAAGCATAGTTCGGTTGTTGCCGATTTGTGATGCCACCAATATACTAACAAATACATATTGGGGAAACAGCTTCCGAAACAATTTGTGTTTTGGGCCAAGGTTCCCTATACTACACATAGCGCCAACAAGGGAGGAAGTCTCATGGGATTCTTGCAAGAGATCGCATATACCCCGCTTCTCGGCTTTCCAGTGATAGGATACTTGGGGATCGCCAGCTACCTGCTTATGGTAGCCACCGCATTGGTGATGATCCTCACCCGGAGAAAAATCGTGAAGATAAAGCCGAAAGTCCACTTTCGCCTCGCCTACGCTACCCTGATCGTCGCCACATTGCATGGCTTGCTGGCGGTCTCGGTCTATATATGAGGAGCGGTCGACCGGAACGATATTTCCGCCTGTAGGAACCGTTTCAACTCCCTTCGGCGCTTCATCGGCTCCAAGCTCTCGAAGAAGACCATGTGCAGCGATTCCCACATGAATACCCAACCTCCGATAAGCAGGCCTTCCACCAACAGCTGTTCGATCAGGTAGTGGCTGCCTGTTTTGCCCACGAGGTAGAATGTGATGAATCCCATGGAAATGAGAAACAGGATGAGGGCGAATTTGAGCAGGCGCTTCAACCTTCGATGGATCATGCTCAACTGGCCCTTGTAGTAGTTTCGGTAGCTTGCGACGATCAGCTTTCCCTTCTCGATATCCTCGGGTCGATTCTTGATGCAAAAGTCGATCTCCAGCTCCCGTCGCAACGGAATCTCCTCCGAGCAGAGGTCGAGGAACTCGGCGAGTTCGGGGTGCAGGTCCCGCTTGCGGAACACCGCGTTGTCCCACTCGTGGAAATAGTCCAGGTACCTGTCCAGGGCGATTTCGATGATCATCCGATGCGTCTCGGGATTTTCCCTGTAGAGGCGCAAATGATCCTCGTCCCTCGGTTTCCACAAACGCATGCACATCCTCCCGTCCAAGCGGTAGCCACGAATGGACGCTTGGCGGCTGCCAGTATCGTCTGCCCTCCGTGTGCGACCTTGCGATCGTCAACGTGGAGGCGCAACGACTTTGCGACCAGCCAAGGGTCCAAGTGATCTGTAGACCACCAGAAACAGTATAGAGTAAATCGGGGCGCAATGGTACAGGGAATTCCAGCGACCCGCACATAATTTGCCAGGTGTCGCATCCGACGGCTCCCACTGGGGCTTGACTATTCCTGCATTCCTTACGAATTTGGAATTATTACACATGACAAGCAGGTGGGGGAGTATTACCCCGTATAATTGTTATTGAGTTCTCAATATACAGGGACTATAGTTGTAGATGGTTGACAGTGAACAAGTTGGGAATTCGCCGACTCGCAACGAAGACCATGAGGATGGAGGTACCAAATGAGCAGACAGATCATCCATGATCCGGATCCTGCGGAAACGAAAGACTGGTTGGAATCGATTGAAGGGGTCATACGACATGAAGGAGCGGAAAAAGCCGACTACCTGTTGCATGAACTGACCCATGCGGCACGCACCCTTGGGGTGAACACCTCCCCTGGCGTGATCAGCCCATACATCAACACCGTCATACAGGACCCGGGAGCGGTGATCCCCAAGGACGATTCGCTGACAGCGAGGAATGTCTCGGCCTTTGTACGCTGGAACGCCATGGCCATGGTCGCCAGGGCAAACAACGCGGGACAAGGGTTGGGAGGCCATATAGCCAGCTTCTCGTCATCCTCGGCAATCTATGAAGTCGGGTTCAACTGGTTCTTCAAGGGACCTGACGCCCAGTACGGCCCGGACCTGATCTTCTTCCAAGGCCACTCCTCGCCAGGCATGTACGCCAGGGCATTCGTAGAGGGACGGCTCACCGAAGATCAGCTCGACCATTTCCGCAGGGAAGTCGGTGGAAAGGGTCTTCCTTCGTATCCCCACCCGTGGCTCATGCCCGATTTCTGGCAGTTTCCCACCGTATCCATGGGGCTCGGACCTTTGATGGCCATCTACCAGGCCCGGTTCATGAAGTACCTGGAAGCCCAAGGCCTCAAGGAAGTCGGAGACAGGAAGGTCTGGATCTTCATGGGTGATGGGGAATCGGACGAGCCCGAATCGTTGGGAGCGCTCTCGCTCGCATCACGTGAAAAACTGGACAACCTGATTTGTGTGGTCAACTGCAACCTCCAACGGTTGGACGGACCGGTACGGGGCAATGGCAAGATCATCCAGGAGCTGGAGGGTCGGTTCCGTGGAGCCGGGTGGAACGTCATAAAAGTCATCTGGGGAACGGAATGGGATTCTATCCTGGAACGCGATACCAAGGGTATGCTGCTGAAAAAACTCGCATCCATGGTGGACGGCGAGTTCCAGACCATCCAATCGCGCGGTCCGGCATACCTGAGGGAGAAGATTTTCGGCGACGACCCCTATCTTGCCGAACTGGTGGCGGACAAGAGCGACGCGGAGCTGTGGCAGCTGACCCGGGGAGGACATGACCCGCGCAAGATCTACGAAGCGTTCCATGCGGCCTCGAACCACGTTGGAGAGCCGACGGTCATCCTGTTCAAGACCGTCAAGGGCTACGGTATGGGCAAGACCGCCGAAGCCTCCATGGGAACACACAACCAGAAGACCATGGACAAGGACTCGCTGATCGCGTTCCGCGACCACTACCATGTGCCCGTCGCCGACGACCAGCTCGAGGCCCTGCCGTTCATCAAACCCGAACCCAATAGCCCCGAGGCCGAATTCATCGCACGCCGGCGCAAGGTCATGGGTGGTCCGGTCCCCTTCCGCAACGCAAAGGCGGAAAAGCTGAAGACTCCCGGATTGGAGGAATTCTCCGGCATGACAGCATCTTCGGGAGACCGCGAGATATCGACGACCATGGCATTCGTACGCATGCTCACCAAACTGGTGAAGGACAAGCAGATCGGCAAGCGCATCGTGCCGATCGTTCCCGATGAGGCGCGGACCTTCGGTATGGAGGGACTGTTCAGGCAACTGGGCATCTACGCACCGACCGGCCAGCTGTACGAACCGCAGGACTCCGAATCGCTCATGTGGTATCGCGAGGATGCCAAGGGCCAGATACTTGAGGAAGGAATCACCGAAGCCGGGGCTGTCTCATCGTGGATCGCTGCGGGCACATCCTATGCGAACCATGGCGTTTCGATGATACCCTTCTATATCTTCTACTCGATGTTCGGATTCCAGCGTGTCGACGACTTCATATGGGCGGCGGGCGACAGCCGCACCAAGGGGTTCCTCATGGGGGGAACAGCGGGACGCACGACACTCAACGGAGAGGGCTTGCAGCATGAGGACGGACACGGTCTGCTGATTGCGGCGACGCATCCCACCTGCGAGGCCTATGACCCGACCTTCTCCTACGAGTTGGCGGTGATCCTGCAGGACGGATTGAAACGCATGTACGAGGATGACGAGAACATCTTCTATTACATCACGCTGATGAACGAGAACTACACCCACCCCGACATGCCCAAGGGCGTCGAGGAAGGCATCATCAAGGGTGCCTACCTCTTCAAGAAGACGGGGGGCAAGAAGGCCCCGACGGTCCAGCTCATGGGAAGCGGAACCATCCTCAGGGAGGTGATCGCGGCCGCCGGGTTGCTGAAGGACGAATTCGGGGTCGAAGCCGATATCTGGAGTATTCCGGGCATCAACCAGCTGCATCGCGATGGTGTCGAGGCCGAACGCTACAACATGACCCATCCGGAGAAGAAGCAGAAGGTACCGTATCTCACGCAGGCCATGCAGGGACATGACGGGCCGGTGGTGATAAGCACCGACTATATCCGCGCCTATCCGGAGCAGATCAGGCGCCTCATCCCCCAAAAGGATGTGACGATACTCGGTACCGATGGATTCGGACGCAGCGATATGCGCGAAGCGTTGAGACGGTTCTTCGAAGTCGACAGGCACTATATCGCCATTGCGGCGCTCAAGGGTTTGGCCGACCGGGGAGAGATTCCGGCGAAGAAAGTCGCAGAGGCAATCAAGAAGTTCGATATCGATATCGACAAACCCAACCCCCTGATCAGCTGAGGAGGCAGATATCATGGCAATCAAACAGATAACCGTTCCCGATATCGGAGATTTTTCCGATGTGGCGATCATCGAGGTCTACATTTCCCAAGGCGATACAATCGGTGTGGACGACCCGTTGGTCTCCCTCGAGAGTGCGAAGGCTGTCACGGATATCCCCTCCCCCTATGGCGGCACCATCAAGACCGTCCATGTCAAGGAAGGCGATCTCGTATCGAAAGGTACGCTCCTTGCCGATATCGAGGTAGCCGGGGATGAGGCGGCTCCAGAGGACAAGGCTCCTGCTGGGAAAGCACCTGACAAGGTACCCGCCGAACAAGCACCTGAAAAGGAATCGGAACAGGAGCCGGAAAAGGCTCCTCCAGCCAAAAAGGAAGAAGCCCGGCCGGAAGAACTACGGGAAGAAAAACCGAAGGAAGCCAAGGAAAGCAAACCCGAGCCAGAGCCGGCTGCTAGCAAGGATTTGGTGAATGCCCAGAAACCAGGGGCTGTATACCATGCGACTCCTTCGGTGCGCCAGTATGCACGGGAGCTTGGGGTATCGCTCGATACCGTGGAGGGAAGTGGTCCCAAGGGCCGCATCCTGCGCGAGGATATCCAGAAGCTGGTCAAGCAGGCGCTCGATGGAGCTGGTGGGGGTGCCGCAATGGCTCCCGGTGCCCAGTTCGAACTGGAGGACTTTTCCGTCTATGGCGAGATCGAGCGCAAACCGCTCTCACGCATCCAGAAGATATCGGGTCCCCACCTGCAACGGAGCTGGCAAACCATACCGCATGTGACGCAGTTCGACGAAGCCGATGTGACAGAACTCGAAGCCTTCAGGCAAAAGCTCAAGGAAGAGATGTCTCGGCTCAAACCCGAACAACAGGTGAAGATCAGCATCCTGCCCTTCATTGTGAAGGCGGTCGTCGCCGCGCTGCAGAAATTCCCCGAGTTCAACTCCTCCTACGACGGCAAGAAGGGAGAACTGGTTCTGAAGCACTACTACCACATAGGTATCGCTGTAGATACGCCGGAAGGCCTCATGGTACCGGTACTGCGCAATGCCGATACCAAGAGCATCCGGGAAATCGCGATCGAGCTCGAGGATCTGGGCAAACGGGCGAGGGAACGCAAGCTCAAGGCCGAGGATATCTCGGGAGGCTCGTTCAGCATCTCGAGTCTGGGTGGTATCGGGGGAACCGCATTCACCCCGATCATCAACCCGCCCGAGACAGCGATCCTAGGGGTGTCGCGCATGACGAAACGGCCATGGTGGAATGGCGAGACCTTCGAACCGCGCGATATCCTGCCGCTCTCGTTGTCGTACGACCACAGGGCCATCGACGGAGCATCGGGAGCCCGGTTCACCACGTATCTTGTATCGTTGCTCGACGACATACGGCGAATACTAGTGTAGGAGGACAGGATGAAAGAGATGAAATGCGACCTGGTTGTCCTCGGTGGAGGACCTGGCGGGTATACGGCGGCGTTCAGGGCAGCGGACTTGGGACGAAAGGTGACGCTGGTCGAAAAGGAGCCTGTCCTCGGTGGGGTATGTCTCAATGTGGGCTGCATCCCCTCGAAATCACTATTGCACCTGGCGGAGGTTATCGCCGATGCCGCCGAACTCGAAACGGTGGGCGTATCGTTTTCGAAGCCCTCGATAGACCTAGATACGATCCGCACCCACAAGGAGTCGGTGGTCAAAACCCTCACCACCGGCTTGGACGGATTGTGCAAAGCCCGGAAGGTCGATCGGATCGTCGGAACAGGGACGTTCCTTTCCGACGCTGAGCTCGAGGTGGAGACCAAGGAGGGCAAGCTGAAGCTCACCTTCGCCGACCTCGTCATATCGGTGGGTTCGCGCCCTGTCCAGATTCCCGGGATT
>PGXU01000065.1 GCA_002839335.1 Spirochaetae bacterium HGW-Spirochaetae-4 | reverse complement strand
TTCGGACAGACTCCTTCCACAAAACGATCGGCCAAGAACCTCTGGTCATGTTCACAATAGAGCTGCTCGATCTCCGATTCCCTGATATACCCGGCCGCATCAACCTTCTTGAAGATATCCTGGACAATCGCAGTCTGCATGGGGCTGCTTGTCCTGCCGAACGAATCGAAGTCGATTTCAAACCATTGGTAGATATCCCTATGGATGATATGGTACCGGTCGCATAGTTCACGGGGTTCCACTCCTTCCTGCAAGGCCCGGGTCTCGCTGGCGGTACCGTACTCGTCCGTTCCACAGACATACAATGTCTCGTAGCCTTTCGAACGGCAGAACCTGGCGAAACAATCCGCGGACAGGACCTGTATAAGGTTTCCGAGATGGGGAATATTGTTCACATACGGGAGTGCTGAGGTAATCAATCGTTTTTTCATGATGACCACTATACTCTTCACGGCTCCTTTTTTCAATCGGAAACGGCTTATGTCCAACTTGTGGGAAAGGTTTTGCCCAGTTCATTGACGATGCATGACAACTAGGCTACATTTGTAGATACCGGGATTATCCCGGAGATAGCAAGGAGGAGATGCAATGAACAGTTCGGGCGCTACGTCCCGTAATCCTTTCCACCTCAGCCCAAAGTTGATCATAGCAGCAGTGGGGATAGTAATCCTATTCATTCTGGTTATGAGTAGCTTTTTTGTGGTGGACCAGACTGAACAGGCAGTCGTACTCAGGTTTGGGAAATACAACAGGATTGTTGGACCCGGCTTGCAGACCAAGCTGCCTCTCGGAATCGATCGCAATTTCAATATTCCGACCAGGGTTGTGCAGACCATGACATTCGGCCAAGCAACGGTAGATCAGAATTACAGTGGCATGTTCATGAACACCCCTTCCGGTTCATCGGCGGGTGAGTCGATCATGCTTACGGGAGATCTGAACATTGTCGATGTGCAATGGATCATCCAGTACCGGATCGAAGATCCTGCAAAATGGTTGTTCAACGTGCAGGAACGCGACAAGACCATACGCGATATCAGCCAAAGTGTCATAAACCAACTGGTTGGTGACTTGCCCATCCTTGCGATCATGTCGAGTGAACGAACTTCGATCGAAATCGAGTCCCAGGAACGGATGCAAAAGGCTTTCGATTCCTACAATCTCGGTGTTCGGGTAGTAACCGTCAAGTTACAGAACATTGTCCCACCGGTCGGTGAAGTCCAGGATGCCTTTGAAGATGTCAACAAGGCGATACAGGACATGAATCGTCTCATCAACGAAGGAAAGCAACAATACAACCAGGAAATACCGCGAGCCCAAGGTGAAGCATCACAACAAATCCAGGTTGCCGAAGGATATGCGGCGGAACGCGTCAACAACGCACAAGGTGATGTTGCGAGATTCTCCGCGGTCCTCGAAGCCTATTCCATGAGCAAGGATATCACAGCAAGACGGTTGTATATCGAAACCATGGAAGAAATCCTGAGAAAGGCCGATGCAGGAACACTGACATTGATTGATAGGGAACTAGACAATTTCTTGCCGATCAGCAACTTGACCGGTAGCCAGGGAGGTGTGCAATGAAGAAACTGATAACCACTCTGGTCATTATATTCGTATTGTTGATAATATTCCTGCTTCTCGGACCCTTCTTTGTAGTCCAGGAAGGCGAGGTTGCGGTTATCACCAGATTCGGAAGAATCGAGAATACCCATTTCGATGCAGGACTCAAGATCAAGGTCCCCTTGGTTGATACGGTCGTCAAATATCCCAAGAAGATCATGAGTTGGGACGGCGATGCCCAACGTATTCCCACAAAAGAGAACCAATTCATTTGGGTTGATACGACCGCACGTTGGAGGATCGTAGACCCTGCCCTGTTCTACCAGTCTGTCAACACACTGCCGAACGCTATCTTGCGTCTGAATGATGTCATTGATTCGACTATCAGAACCGTCATCAGTGAAAACCTGTTGATAGAGGCAGTAAGGAATTCAAATAAAATCAACAATATGAATGTTGAGGAACAGGTTCAGAATGTGGATAACCTTGAGGATGCGGAACAGTTGAGGAATCTCACAAAAACCGACATTCAACAAGAATCGGTTATGATTGGACGAGAAGTATTGAGCCAGCGAATGCTTACAATGACTAGTCCTTTCACCAAGGAATTCGGCATAGAGGTTATTGATATCGTCATCCGCCAAATCAGATACAGCGATGACCTTACGCAAAGTGTCTATCAGCGTATGATCAAGGAAAGGAACCAGATTGCGGAAGCATACAGGTCCTACGGCCAAGGTCAACAGGCCCGCTGGGTAGGTAAGACTGAGAATGACAAGAAGAGCATCATTAGCCAAGCGTACGCCAAGGCAGAACAGATCAAGGGTATAGCCGACGCAAAGGCAACCCAGACCTATGCCCAAGCATACGAAAAGGATCCTGATTTCTTCACTTTGTGGAATACATTGGAATCTTATAAGAAGACGATTCCAAACTTGAATAAGATCTTCTCCACGGAGATGGATTATTTCAATGTCCTGTACGGACCGGAGAATATCTTCTAGGTATTGATTGGCAAACGAAGCAAGGGGAAAGGGACCATGGAATGGTCCAGCTTTCCCGAGCGAGTGCAGGCAACGTAAGGATCCATACCTCGCCCCTTGGGGCGGGAAAGGAGGCGAAGCCTCCACTTTCCTGGGCTTGCCCTGGGGTAGGGATACCTTTCATTTCCGCTACAAACGGATAAAGGCCATCGACATTCCCAAAAGGAAGCATCGGTGGCCTTTTATTCTGTGCGGACACTATTAACTGTAACTGTTAGGCGATTGCGTCGCATGCGGGACAGTTTCCGCTGATGTTCACCTGTACCTCGTGCATGGTGAAGCCGTCGGGAATGCTCACATCGGGAAACGAAACAGTATGCAGATCGTATACTTTGCCGCAATCGATACATTTGAAATGCATGTGGTTTGAAATATTGGCATCATATCGCATCTCATTCTTTTCAATCGCAATCCTCTTGACGACGCCCTGGTCGCAGAGAAGGTTCAAGACATTGTAGACGGTAGTACGGGAAATTGAAGCCATGTGCTTCTTAAGATCTCCATAGATATCATCTGCAGTCGGGTGGATGGGATTCTCCAGTAGATATTTGTATACGGCTACCCTATGATTGAGAGGCCGTACCCCATGTTCAACCAGATAACGTTTTTCATCCCCAGGTTTCAAGAAAGGCATTTGCATCATGGTCACACAATCTCCTGTTATATAATTGTATGTAAGGCAAAATCAACAAAGTGTCAACCTTTGCATACCTGCTTCGATATGATATTTTTATAGCAATATGTTTTTGATGCGACTGCTTATATTTGCTTTTGCATTATAGTATACTGGTAAGGAGGTGATATTCATGCGCACGCTTCACACATGCCTGCTCCACATCTGTATCCTCTCCATTTCCTTTTTGATGCTTTCCTGTGCAACCGACCAATCCCGTCTAGCCTCCTCGAATACTGAACAGGTACCCTACAAGGTCATATCGGGAACGGTCATGTATCCCAACAACCTCTATTTTCCTGCACGCGTACGTATGGAAATCAAGTTGATCGCACGAAATATCTCCACACAGCAAGAGATCCCGATCGTAAGCCAGAGCATCCGGAACCCCCAACGGTTTCCGGTGAATTTTATCCTACGCTATGATGCGCAGGATATCATTCGTTCCAATGAATATGCCATCACCGTCGAACTATATCGGGAAATCGAAACCACACCTTATCTCATCAGCCCGTCACTGGTCTTGCCAACCCTGCATGGTGACGAAAGCATCGTAGTCGAGTTGCAGCCTTTCCCTCGCTGATCGGAATGCTATTGGGCCTGGTATAACTTCCGAGCTCCTGAAACAGCAAGTTTCCAAGAGAGCCACCAGATACATGCGCTTGGAGCCACCAGCAACAGCCCACTGGGCAATGCCGGCAACCCAAGCCGTTCGGTCAGCAGGTAACCAAGGCCAGTTAGGACAGCTATGTTTCCGAACGATATTCCCATGGAAGCGAGACCATTGAGATTCTGTTTCACCGCCTGTTGCGGCAATTTCCAATCCAATCGGGGATTGCGGCCATCGATTGCCAATCCGAAGCAGGCAGAGCTTCCCACTACAAAGAAACCCAACGGTATCATCCACAATGCATGGGACAACCCCAAATTGAATATCGCCAATGCGGCCAGACTGAATATGATATAGGTACTGTAAAAGAGCATAAGGTGTGCAACCATTTTGCCCCGGACGAACGAGACGCCTTCCAATGGCATGGTTCGTGACAACGCAAGAAGCATTCCCTCACGTGAATAACTTGTCCCGCTCATCATGGAAAGGCTTGCTGTCAACAACAGGGCGCCGGCAACCATCATGGGAAAAATATCCAGTCCAAAAACCGGCTCCAGCATCACCTTGAATTCCCCCATCACTCCACTGATCGCATAGACGACTACCAGAATCAGGGGAATTACCGCCTCACCGTATAGTTCCATCTTGAATGCCGAGTGTTCGTTGATGATCGCATATTCACGACGAACGAGAGCCCATTCCAGCGCGTAGCGACCTGTATAGGATCTGCTCGACTTCCCGTTGTTCTTGCGAACCGTGGTGGAGGTCTCCCATAAGCGGGTGACCGTCTCTCCATATGCGGTGGCAACCAGGAATATCGCACCGGTGGTTATGGCAGATACTGCCAATAGGAAATATAAACCGTTACCAAAGGTATGGTTCCCCATTGCCATCGACATTTGCCATTTCGGGAACAAGAGGACACGCTGCAAACCTTGTAGTACAACACCAAAGCTCTTGGCGAAATTCTCCAGGTTGCTCGAATCCATTCCGGATTGCATCCACCGGCTTGCCAGTCCCTGCATGATCACCAGCAGCGCCAGCATGAATATGATTGCCCATGATTCACGACTCTTCCCGGAATGCTTCTTCCCCTTGACGAACAGGTGAAGGATTACCAAGGACAATGACAATGGTATGAAAGGAGCGACGATAATCTGAACCAATGCGGCAACAATGACAGAAAGTGAGAATCCATGCACAAGGACCGTTACCGCCACCGATGGAAGGAACAATATGGTGTGCAGGATAAAATTTGCCTTGTAGTGGAGTATCAACCGTGAAATCAGCAATTCCCGTTGTGTGAGGGGCAAGACTAGCAACAAGGGCAGGTCCTTGCCATGATAGAGCACGGATCCACCGGAGAACATGCCGAACATGAATGTTATGAGAGCTGCGGTGACCGCACCCATGAACCAGGAGAACCCGTCGATCCCCACAATCGAACCAAGGATTTCCATTTGGTAGTAGTTGACGCCCAACATGAAGGCCATGGACCCTGCTGCAAGCAGAATCGACAGACCTATCAAGATTTGAATAACCAATCGCGATTTTTTACGCGGTTTTGAATTCTTGCTTTCGAAAGATATCGTAACGAACTGTTCCCATCGGCTATCACCCTTTCCGGCAGCCCTAAGTAACATCCGAATATTATTCAGTTTCATCGGTCATCTCCAAGAACAATTGCTCCAACGACAAATCGCCGGATCCCGATCTTCCCTGCAAGGCATGGAACGTGTCGCACGCGATGAGCGATCCGTTCTTGATGATGCCTACCCGCGTACACAAACGCTCGGCGACTTCCATCACATGAGTCGAGAAGAATACCGATCGGCCACCTTCGCAGAATTCGTGCATGACTTCCTTCAGGATGAACGCCGACTTCGGATCAAGTCCCACCATGGGTTCGTCGAGAATGAGCAGTCTCGGCTCATGGACCAAGGCGGTGACAATTCCCAGTTTCTGCTTCATTCCCCGCGAGAATGATGATATCTGGTCATCGAGAACACCGTGCAAGGAAAACCGTTTCGCCCAGCGGACAATACGTTCTTGCCTTGCTTCATTAGGCACACGATAGATTTCACATATGAATTGGAGATATTCGTTAGCGGTCATCTTTTCATAGAACAAGGGTTCGTCAGGTACATATCCAATACGTTGTTTCACCAATACAGGCTCTTTCAACGTATCGAGACCGTCCACGGTGATGGTTCCCGTATCTTGGGACAACAATCCCACGATCATTTTGATCGTTGTGCTTTTTCCCGCTCCGTTCGGTCCAAGGAATCCGAAGATTTCGCCAGGTACCAAAGCTAGGGAGAGGTTTTCGACCGCCGCCTTGGCAGAATTCCCATACTTTTTCGTTACTGATTGTATTGCGACCATATATTGTACTCCACTGTATCGATGATATCATATTGATATCATCTAGATATTGTCATGTCTAGTCCCTTACAATATGTTTTTATCGATTTTTTTCATTCCCCAACGAAACGAGGGTAGCGGAACAATTGCTATTGGTCCATTACCGAGTGAGTGCCGGGAACGTAGGGGGAGATACCCCGCCCCTTGGGGCGGCAGCGGAGGCGAAGCCTCCCGGGGCCAGGGCTTGCCCTGGGGTTGCGATACCATTCATTTTTTTCCAAGTCGGGAAAACGACACGTTCCGAGCATCTTCAACATGTTCGTTTATGCATATTTATACAATAATCACTTGCTTTTATTTTATTTTTATGCAATATTCCGATCAATACATCCGTGTATATTCGTTGGCATGAATGAGGTACCATTATGAATAAAGAGAAAGTAGTTTTAGCGTATAGCGGCGGTCTCGATACATCCGTCATCTTGAAATGGCTGGTAAACAAAGGATTCGACGTCATCGCATATGTCGCAAACGTCGGGCAGGCTGAAGATTTCAATGCGATCGAGAAAAAAGCCTATGCGACTGGAGCTTCGAAAGTGTATGTGGAAGACCTTCGCCGGGAACTGGTAACCGACTATATCTTCCATGCGGTGAAGGCGAACGCCATGTACGAGGGCAAATATCTTCTCGGCACTTCGATCGCTCGGCCGATCATCGCAAAACGCCACATCGAGATAGCGAAGAAGGAAGACACCAAATATGTCGCCCATGGTGCGACCGGCAAGGGGAATGATCAGGTTCGTTTTGAACTTGGATACTTCGCACTCATGCCGGATGTGAAGATCATCGCTCCCTGGAAGGATCCGGAATGGCTAAGCCAATTCGAGGGGCGTTCCCATATGATCGCTTATGCCGAAAAATATGGAATTCCCATCAAGGCATCGACAAAGAAACCCTATAGTGAAGATGAGAACATACTCCATATCAGTCATGAAGCCGGTATCCTCGAGGACCCTGCGCTTCGTTGCCCCGCCGAAGTATTCTCCCATACCGTATCCCCAAAGGATGCACCGGACCAAGAGACTGTGCTTGCCATTGAATTTGAAGATGGCATCCCGATAAAAGTCACCAATGAAAACGATGGGACTGTCATGACCGATCCGCTCGAGCTGTTCCTCTATTTGAATACGATTGGCCACGACAACGCGGTCGGACGTATCGACATGGTGGAAAACCGCTATGTCGGTATAAAGAGTCGTGGTGTGTACGAGACTCCCGGTGGCACAATCCTGTGGTTCGCCCACCGCGACCTCGAGGGAATCTGCATGGACAAGGAAGTCATGCACCTGCGGGATATGCTCATGCCCAAGTTCGCCGAGCTTATCTATAACGGGTACTGGTTCAGTCCAGAATTCGATTTCCTTTCAGCGGCTTTCAACAAGAGCCAGGAGTTGATCACAGGCACAGCCAAGGTCGCGATCTACAAGGGAAATCTGATCAGTGCCGGTGTCAGCAGCCCCTATTCGCTGTACAACGAGGAACTGGGAAGCATGGAAGTTTCCGGCGGATACCAGCCTGTAGACTGCAAGGGATTCATCAATATCAACGGTATTCGATTGCAGGCGCACCATTACTGGTTGAAGGCAAAGGAATTGGACAAGAAGTCCTAACACTCCGAAAGATTGCCCCCACTCCCCAACGACAGGTTGTTTGGGGGCATAGTCTCACCCAAGTGTCTCCTCGTAGTGTTCGACACCCATGGAGAGTATACGGGCGATATGGTCATCGTTCAGACTATAGTGGATGCTCCTCCCGTCTTTCCTATGCCGGACAAGGCGTGAAGCCCGCAACAGTTTCAACTGCTGGCTGATGGTGGATTGTTGCATTCCCAATGTTTCAGCAATAGTGTGGACAGGCAATTCTCCCTGTTCAAGGAGAAACAATATTTTCAAACGGGTGGAATCCCCAAACACCTTGAAGAAGTCGGCGATATCGGAGACTTCCTCATCCAAGGGAATGGTCGATTCCACATCGATACTATCAATGGCATCCATATGGTGAATGTACCACAGCGGAAGGTGTGCGGCAATGATGTTCCAACTATTTTCAATTGGAACATTTTGATATACCATGCCGATACATCACGATATGGATCATGGAGGAGAACATGGGAACCGAACATGACAAGCCGATTGTCGGATGGATTGGAACAGGAGTAATGGGACGATGGATGTGCAATCATATAATGCCATTGGCATCCCGGATGTATGTATACAACCGAACCAAATCCAAAACGGAACCATTGGTGACCGCCGGCGCGATAGCAGTCGATTCTCCATCCCAGGTCGCTGAAAAAGCTTCCATTGTCTTTACGATCGTCGGGCATCCGTCCGATGTGGAGCAAGTGTATTTCGGACCGGGTGGATTGCTGCGAAATGCCAGGAAGGGAACGATATTTGTCGATATGACGACAACCAAACCCTCGCTTGCGAAACGTATCCATGAAGAAGCTATCGCAATCGGATGCGAGAGCATCGATGCCCCGGTATCCGGTGGCGATATCGGAGCACGCGAAGCCAAACTGTCCATCATGGCGGGAGGGAATGAATCGGCCTATCGGCAGATCGTTCCATTCTTCAAATTGATGGGAAAGTCGTTTGCCTTGCAAGGAGGCGCGGGTACGGGACAACACACCAAGATGTGCAACCAGATTGTAATCGCTGGAACTATGATCGGAGTCTGCGAATCGTTGGTCTACGCAAGAAAAGCCGGCTTGGATGGTGAAAAACTAGTCTCTACCATTGGAAAAGGGGCGGCCGGGTGCTGGACTCTGGACAATCTGGCACCTCGCGTGCTACAAGACAATTTCAACCCGGGATTCATGATCGACCATTTCGTCAAGGATATGGGCATAGCTTTGGAAGAATCGAGGAATATGGGGATCGCCCTCCCCGGCCTTGCTCTTGTGGAGCAACTCTACATATCGCTTCAGGGAGCCGGAAAAGGGACCCTGGGAACCCAAGCATTGGTGATTGCGCTGGACAACCTCAATGGCTTGGGAAATTACATCAATATCGATAATCGATAGCAAGGAGGCGCTATGGAAATCAACAAAGAGTTCGCCACACTCATTCTTCCCGAGAAGGAACCTATCCAGATTCCAGTGATCACAGACAACATGGGAGCGAAATCGATCGATATTCACTCCTTGCGCAAGGAAACGGGGTATATCACCTACGACCCAGGATTCGTCAATACCGGAAGCTGTACCAGTTCGATTTGTTATGTGAACGGTGAACAAGGCATTCTGCGGTACCGTGGCTATGATATCGAAGACCTGGTGGAGAATTGCGACTTCGTCGAGGTGGCATACCTTCTGATCAAAGGTGAATTGCCGAATGCTTCCGAACGGAAACGATACGCCGAATTGTTGAATCAGGAATCGTTGCTCAACCATGACATGCAAAGCCTGTTCCGGGGATATCCATTCAAGGCGCACCCGATGTCCGTCCTGGCGGCCATGTCAGTGTCTTTGTCGGCATTCTATCCTGAGATGGATGATATAGACCCAGAACTGCAGGTTGACTTTGCCGTGACTCGTCTAGTATCCAAGATCAGAACGATAGTTGCCTTCACCTACCGGCATATGCGTGGAGAGGATTTTGTGAACCCTTCCTACAAGTACAGCTATTGCGAAAACTTCTTGAATATGATGTTCAAGTCTCCGGTCATCGACTACCAGATCAATCCACTACATGTGAAAGCACTCAACCAATTGTTGATCCTACACGCCGACCATGAACAGAATTGCTCCACCACAGCTGTACGACTTATCGCTAGCAGCGAGGCCAACCTATACGCATCGATTTCTGCCGGTATTTGTGCATTGTGGGGATTCAAACACGGTGGTGCCAACCAGGCGGTGATCGAAATGCTTGAGGAAGCCTATGCCAACGGATGGACAGCCCAAGATATTGTGGACAAGGCCAAGAACAAGGATTCCGGCTTTCTGCTCATGGGATTCGGGCACCGGGTCTACAAGACGTTCGACCCGCGTGCGAAGATCGCAAAGCGGCTCTGCAAGGAAGTCATGGCCGAAGACGGAAAACCCGATCCGTTGTTGGAGCTGGCACTCGAGCTTGAGGAAGTCGCGACAAACGACGATTATTTCAAGCAGCGCAGCCTGTATCCGAATATAGACTTCTATACCGGTCTCATTTTCCGCCGGATGGGAATTCCCACGAACATGTTTACGAGCATGTTCGCCATCGGACGCCTTCCCGGGTGGATATCCCACTGGCTTGAATGGAAGAAGGACCCGTATGGCAAGATCGGTCGTCCCCGGCAGGTATACAGTGGTCCGTATGTCCGGAAAGTCCAGAACTTGAACGACAGGTAACCATGTAAGTCCCGACCACAGTACGAATCGAAAGCCGGCGCAAGCCGGCTTTCATTGTTGGTGGATACTTCGATTGATGCGGTTACTTCGCTTGACGGGTGAAATTCAGCAATCCACCGGCAAGCAGGAGAGATGCCTGTCTCCCGGTTATCCGAGCAACCACAGGAATCCTCTCGCCATTCGTCCGGTTCGCCACAACAAGGGATGCCTTGGAATTCCTGCAATTTTCCAGTGCCGCGTGCACATTCAGTAGCTCCAGCTCGTCCCCCTCTCCGATCTTGTCATAATCCGCCTCGTCGACAAATTCCACTGGCAATATGCCGAAATTGCAGAGATTCGCCTGGTGTATCCGTTCGAATGATTTTGCGAGCACCACGGCAACACCCAAGTACATCGGACAGATTGCAGCATGTTCCCTACTCGACCCTTGCCCGTACGAAACTCCAGCTACAACGATATTGGCCATGTTCTTCCGCTTGTTTTCCATTGCCCGGTCATGGAACGTCGGATCGACTCCCTCGAAGGTATATCTGGCGTAGGCAGGAATATTGGAACGGTACTTCAACCGGGAACCTGCGGGCATGATATGGTCGGTAGTGATCTTGTCACCGGCTTTGAGTGTACAAAGCCCCACGATCGAATCAGATAGCGGCAAGCTCGCCGGAGGATCACCGATATTCGGTCCACGTACGACCTCTACCGAAGAACCATCATCGGGTGGAAATACCAGCATGTTGTCATCCACAAGAAAGGAATCGATCTGCAATGGTCGGGGAAAACTGATTCCGTGGGCCGAGAGCGGATTGGCAAATTCTCCAATGATTGCGCTCAAGGCTGCGGTCTCGGGACTTACCAGATACACCTGTGCACTCTTGGTTCCGCTTCTCCCCTCGAAGTTCCGGTTGTTTGTCCGCAATGACACGGCATCGGTTCCCGGGCTCTGATGGTTTCCGATACAGAACCCACAGGCACTTTCCAGAATCCGGGCTCCCGACGCAACCATTTTTGCAAGGGACCCGTCCTTTGCAAGCATCAGCATCACTTCTCGGGATCCCGGTGCAATTCCAAGACTGACGTGTGGTGCAACCACATGCCCATCCAAAATGTCGGCTACACGGTGTAATTCCGCATAGGAACTGTTTGTACATGAACCGATCAAGACCTGGTCTACACGCATTCCCTGCAATTGTTCGACATCCACGACATTCCCCGGTGAATGCGGAGCAGCTGCCTTGGGAACGACCGATCCCAAATCGATCTCGAATACATCGTCATATTTGGCATCGGCATCTGCGGAGAGTTCACGGAAAGAGGAGCCTCTCCCTTGGGCTTCAAGGAATTGTCTGGTCACCGGGTCGGAGGGGAACAACGATGTGGTCACACCGCATTCCGCGCCCATATTGCATATGGTCGCCCGTTCGGGAACACTCAACGAGTCTACTCCATCACCGGTATACTCGAAAATGCAATTCACATTTCCCTTCACACCAAAACGTTCGAGGACTGTAAGAATAACATCCTTAGCCGAGACCCAGGGTCGCAATACGCCTTTCAAACGAATCTCCACAACTTTTGGCGCGACCAGATGGAACGCGCCACCACCCATGGCAACAGCGATATCCAATCCTCCGGCACCGATTGCGATCATGCCCAAGCCGCCACCGGTCGGTGTATGGGAGTCCGAACCAAGCAACGTTTTGCCGGGAATCCCGAAGCGTTCGAGGTGTACCTGGTGACAAATCCCATTTCCGGGACGGGAAAACACAATACCGTATCGGGCGGCAACGCTTTGCAGATACCTATGGTCATCGGCATTCTCGAACCCTACCTGTATGGTATTGTGGTCGACATAACTGACAGCCAACTCATTCTGAACGCGATCCAACCCCATAGCTTCGAATTGAAGGTACGCCATTGTTCCTGTCGCATCCTGTGTAAGTGTCTGGTCGATCCGGATCGCGATGCTGGAACCAGCAGAGAGTGCCCCATCCACCAAATGTTCCTGCAATATCTTATACGTCAGAGAAGAACCCATGCGTTTGCTCCTGAAAGTTAATTTTCCCCTATCATGCCGGAAACAAATATTTTAGTACAGTCTACACGTTTTGTCGGAAAGCCATTTTCCTGATCGAATTGAATATCGCCACAACGGCCGGAACAATGACCAGTGTTGTACAAAAGAACAGCACACGCCGAAAATCGAGATACTGGTATATGGTACCTCCCATGATGGAACCGACGACCGTTCCGATCGTCAGCAGTATCTCGTGGATCAACATGCGCTTCGAACGGTTGATGCTTCCCGAAGCCCCATGGAAGATACTGAAAGAGTAGACTGCCGCAAACAACATGCCGAACAACAGGAAAAAGATCGAGTACATGCCGAATGATTGTATCCTCGTTCCTGCAAGGCAGACCACTCCAAAAAGGATCTGGGCGCCGATTACGATTGCGCGGTTGAAGTGCCACCAGCTGGTTTTCCCCATGACTATGAACATGGCGACGGTCGCGGCGCCTCGAATAAGAAGCAACACCCCGACTTTGCTTTCCGAATAGGGAAGATTGTCCATGGCATGAAGTGGGAAAATCGTCAGGATCACCGCAAGTGACACATACACGGTGAGCACTCCCGCCCAAGAGAGGAACCGTAGTGGCGTACTTTGGTCCTGCATGGTGCTCTCTTCGATATTTTTACGTTCCGATACCACAGCCTTGATTCCGGGCACCAACAGGGTTGCAGTCACGATGAGCAGAAATACCAGGATAAACAGGGCCACACCAGTCAACAATGGAGTGTCGGTTGAGATTTCCACCAGGATTCCAGTCAGAAATGGGGAAAGGGCCGATCCGAGACTCCAGGACACATTGAAGGAACTGGTTGCACGATTCAAGGCCCTACCCTCTTTGCCTCGTGCGATCCAGCTTTCAATCTGTGGCCACAGGAAAGACATGGCGCAACCATATAATACGAGAGAAAGGAAGGCCAAACCAACCTGGGTTGTCCGCAGGAGGATAAGTATCGAAAGGCCCATGCCAATCATGGATATCTCGACACTGTGCCTCGGTCTCAGATGTGCGACCAGAGGTCCCAGTATCAGACAGCACAGGAAATAGGTCGAGGTGTATACTGCCGCGGAGAGTCCAACCATCTGTGCCGACAGTGAAAACTGAATCCGCATATGGTAGACCAGGGAAAGGTTCACCATGGAAATGGCGAATTGGGCCAAGAATGAAGCCGAGTTAAGGACCCGGGATTGTATAGGCAGGGATGCGTTCTTTTCCATATGCAACAGTTGTATAAAGGAAATGGGTTCCGATACAAGAGGGGGAAGGATGCACAAACGATATATTGCCGAAATTGTCGATAATGCGGTACAGTATTCCCATGGACATCCTACTTTCCAATAGACCGCTGATAGCAGCTTTTGCAGGTGCTTTTGTAGCCCAATTCCTCAAGCCTTTCCTGTTGTGGCCTGTTGAACGGAAATTCCACGCCGATCTGTTTATCAGCACCGGCGGCATGCCTTCGTCCCATACTGCCATGGTAGTGGCCTTGAGCACCAGCATTTACATGACCGAGGGGGTCACTAGCCTCGCGTTCGCCATCGCTATCACCTTCAGCCTTATCATCATGCACGATGCCATGGGAATACGGCGGGCAGCCGGCAAACAAGCCGAAGTGATCAACGAATGGAGCCGACTTCTTGCGCAAATCCATGAAGATGGTCAATTCACTCCAGAAAATCTCAAGACTATGCTCGGACATAGTTTCGTGCAGGTTGTAGGTGGAATGGTGGTGGGATTTATTTCAGGTGTGTTATTTACCAGCATATTGTGAATATTTATGCAAATCTCGTTGACAAACACTGTATAATTATGTAAATTCTAGCAATCTGTTCTGTTATTGGAGGTTGCTATGAAAAAATCCTTACTAATGGGCATCATGCTCATCGTTTTGGTATCCGTTCTCTTCGCCGGTGGCGCAAAAGAGAAGGAAGGGTATGTTTTCGGTTCCGATTGTACTTGGCCCCCGTTGGAGTTCGTCGATGAAAACGGTGAAATCGTAGGATTTGAAATCGATTTGATCGCTGCCATGAGTGAAAGGTCCGGCGTTCCCATGACTGTACGCAACGTTGCATGGGACGGAATTTTCGCTGGTCTCAACAATGGCGCCTACGATGCGGTCGCTTCTGGTGTCACCGTTCTCGAGGAACGGAAGGCAACCATGGATTTCACCACTCCCATTCTTGAAGTGACCCAGTCCATCATAGTCAACAAGAGCAGTGCCAGCCTGGCCAACGAAAAGGCCCTCGCGGGAAAAACAGTTGGAGTCCAGATTGGAACCACAGGACATTTCGCCGTGGAAAAGATTGCCGGCGTTACCGTGAAGGCATATGACGAAATCGGCTTGGCAGTTGAAGACCTTCTCAACAAGAATCTTGATGCGGTCGTCGCGGATTCGATCATTGCAGCGGATTTCGTGCTTGCGAACGACAACTATTCCGACAAGCTCACCGTAAGTGGCTCGGTCGCCGGCGATGTCGAACAAATCGCAATGGCTGTCAAGAAAGGCAATTCCGAATTGTTGAACATCCTGAATGAGAATATCGCAGCTTTGAAAGCCGATGGAACCATCTCAGCTCTCAAAGACAAGTGGAACATCCTGTAGGCATTTTTGGATACTAGATAGCCGGCCGAAGTCGATTGTACGGCTTCGGCCTGCCTTCACACAGAGGATACATGGAAAATAAGACAAAAAAAGATACCGACTACCAGTTGCATCCATCAATGGCGGCCAAGGTCGTTTCGAAAGCCAGGGATGACAACAATCGCAAGGCAGCTACCCAGATACAAATGACCGATGGTGTACTCATACCCAACAAGAATGACAACCATGTATTCAATTCTTGGCGTGTAACATTCTTTATGGCCATCCTGCTGCTAGGTTCGCTGGTACTGTTCGCACCCGATCCCTATCGTAGTATATTCCTGGTTGTGATCAAGGGTGCTCCCATGACTTTCCAGGTCACTATCATGGCAATTATTGGAGCAATCTTCATCGGATTGTTCTGTGGGCTCGGAGCTGTCTCGAAAAGCCGCATCGTCAATATGATAAGCGGTGTATATGTTGAATTCATCCGAGGGATCCCCCTGCTTGTTCAATTGATATTCATCTATTACGCCATGGGACGCCTCTTCCGGATCGAAGGCTTGATAGCGGCAGTCGCGGCACTTTCCATTTGTTTCGGTGCATATATGGGCGAAATTGTCCGGGCTGGAATCCAGGCGATTCCCAAAGGTCAAATGGAAGCGGCTATCGCTCTTGGCCTTTCCCGTGGACAAGCCTTCCGATACGTGATACTACCCCAGACCATTAAAGTCGTTCTTCCCGCCATTGGAAATGAATTCATTTCCATGCTGAAGGATTCGTCGCTCGTATCGACCATCGCATTGAGCGATATCCTGAGAAAAGGACGCGAGTACATATCCCGTACGTTCCTTTCTCTGGAGACCATGCTGATTGTCGCCCTCGTGTACCTGGTGATCACACTCATGCTCTCGAGATTGGTCGGCATGCTGGAAGAGAGGTTGCATAGACATGGCTAGAATTCGAATCGAAAACCTGTGTAAGGATTATATCACCCCGTCGAAAGAGACCTTGCATGCAGTCAAGAATGCCAATCTGTCTGTGGAACTTGGTGAAGTGGTGTTGATTATCGGACCCTCCGGAAGCGGAAAGAGTACATTGCTCCGAAGCGTGAACAAATTGGAGATTCCTACCTCGGGACGTATTTTCATTGACGATGATGAAGTCACCGGCAGTGCGGATATCAGGAAGATCAGGGAGGAAGTGGGCATGGTGTTCCAGAGTTTCAATCTGTTCCCCCACTTGTCGGTGTTGGAAAACATTACCTTGGCTCCCATCAAAGTGAAGAACATGTCCAAGGCCGAGGCAGAAGAATTGGGAAAGCAACTGTTGACACGGGTTGGTCTCTCCGAAAAGGCCGACAGCCACCCCAACCAGCTCTCCGGTGGACAGCAACAACGTGTTGCGATCGCGCGCGCATTGGCCATGAATCCCAAAGTCATGTTGTTCGACGAACCGACGAGTGCTTTGGACCCCGAGATGATCAAGGAAGTATTGGATGTCATGCTCTCTTTGGCGAAATCCGGTATGACAATGCTCATCGTGAGTCATGAAATGGGGTTCGCTTCAGCCGCCGCTGATCGGGTCGTGTTCATGGATGATGGTGAAATCATTGAAATCGATACACCCCAGAACTTGTTCAAGAACCCGAAATCGGAGCGGACCAAACAATTTCTGGAACATATCCTTTAGGATACCCGGCTATGGAACAAACACAGACGTGGGTATCCAGACATATCACCCTGCATGACTACGCAGATCCCAGGGCCGAACGCGAGAACGCCCTGTCTCATCTATTAGGTGTGATAGCCTCGGTCTTGTTCCTAGCCATCACCATTGCAAAAAAAGATGCATTCGGAAGCTCAAGTACGTTCATTGGAATGGTCATCTACGCAGCTTCCCTGTTGTTGCTATACGGATCCTCAACCCTCTACCACCACTTGCCCAAAGGTGACCTGAAAAGGATATTCCGTTTTCTCGATCATGCAAATATCTATTTGTTGATTGCCGGAACCTACACGCCGATTCTCATGTCGATACAAAATGCGTCTGCGTTCAGGTTGCTTGCGATCGTATGGGCGGTTGCCATAACCGGGATACTCTTCAGTCTTATATTTTGGGGAAAACTCAAAGTCCTGCATGTATTGTTCTATCTGGCAATGGGATGGATGATTGTGTTCTTCTGGAAGGACATTGTCCCCTTCATACCCTCCGACCTCCTGGTATACATCATAGCCGCTGGGCTTACCTACACGGTGGGTGTCGTCTTCTATGCGGCGAAGAAAATGCCGCACAGCCATATGGTTTGGCATGTGTTCTGCGTTGCCGCAAGCGCGATATTTTGTGTCGGATTCCTAGTGTATTTGATTTGATTGCCAAACGAAGCGAGAGGAAAGGGACCATGCAATGGTCACTCTCCCGAGCGAGTGCAGGCAACGTGAGGTGACCGAAGTAACCTTTCATGCCAAACGAAGCGAGAGGAAAGGGACCATGCAATGGTCACTCTCCCGAGCGAGTGCAGGCAACGTGAGGTGACCGAAGGAACCTTTCAT